>CAWVXN010000644.1:0-1955 GCA_963933695.1 uncultured Myxococcales bacterium
GGGAGCCCGAGCCGAGAAAAAATCCTCCGATATCACCGATTTGAGAACTCCGTCCAGCGCCGTCGAATAGCTCCATCTGGAGCCCGGCGGCGGCCCCGACGGGGTCCAGCAGCCAAGTCGCAGCGATGTACAAAAAGAGCGCACCGAAAAGTCCCGGAAGCACACGAAGCACCATTGATTTCTCTCCCTCTGGGTTATTCCAGTCCGATCATATGGGCCCCTGCCGAGTGGCGCCACGGCGCTGAACCCCGTCGAGTGGATTCGCGGGCCCGAGCAGAACTTGCGATGCTCCGGCCTTGCCCATCGCCCAGGGGTTTTACCCAAAACGCCACCCGGACCCGCCCAGGAGGAAAAGAACCAATGCCCGAGACCACGGAAATCCACGGTCGTTGCGACTCACCTTTCGAGGGCGTACGCGATGTATTCCAGCAGGCCTTTGAGCGTGGAGATGAACTGGGTGCGTCGGTCTGCGTCACAGTGGAAGGGGAAACCGTCGTCGATCTCTACGGCGGCTACGCCGACGACGCCCGGACCCAGCCCTGGCGGCCCGATAGTCTGGTGAATGTCTTCTCCACCACCAAGGGGATGACGACCTTGTGCGCTTTGCGTCTAGTCGAGGAGGGCCTATTGGACGTCGACGCCCCGGTGGCCCGCTACTGGCCGGAATTTGCCGCGGCAGGCAAAGCGGACCTTCCCGTTCGCTACTTACTTTCTCACCGCGCCGGGCTGGCGGCGATCCAAAAGCCCCTGCCGGCCGGATCCCTCTACAACTGGACAACGATGACCGAAGCCCTGGCCGAGCAGGCGCCTTGGTGGACGCCCGGGGAGGCCCACGGCTATCACGCGCTCAGCTTTGGGTTTCTGGTGGGCGAGGTTGTCCGCCGGATCAGCGGCATGAGTCTGGGCAACTACTTTCGCGAGCAATTTGCCGAACCCCTCGGCCTCGACTTCCATATCGGCTTGCCCGAGAGCCATGAGCCCCGAGTTTCTCCCTTGGTCCAGGGGCCGGTTCATGGCGAGAACGGAAGCGATCTCTTTGCTCAGATCATGGCGGATCCCGAGAGCCTGCTGGCCAAGGCCTTTATCAATCCGCCCATGTTGCCCACCGACGCCAATACTCGGGCGTGGCGCGAGGCGGAGATTCCCGCCGCCAATGGGCACGGAACCGCCTCGGCGCTCGCCCGCATCTATGCTGCCCTGGCACTGGGGGGCGAGATCGATGGCGTTCATGTTCTCTCCTCCGAGGTGATCGAGCGGGCGCGCCAGGAGCAATGCTTGGGCAAGGACTTGATCCTGCCCGTGGTTTCGCGCTTCGGGCTGGGCTTTCAAATGCCGCCGGCTGAAGAACCGGTCGGCCCCAACTTCAAGGTTTTTGGCCATGCCGGGGCGGGCGGCTCCTATGGCCAAGCCGACCCCGAGAACCGAATGAGTTTCGGATACACGATGAACCTGATGCACTCGGGTGTCTGGCTGGTGGATCCCCGGCCCCGGGCACTGCTCCGCGCTGTATACGCAGCCATGGACTGAGGCGCCGGCCACCCGGGCACGGGCTTCCAACCGGCGTTAGGGCGCGACTCTATTAGGGCGCGACGTTGTTGGGGCGCGACGCTATTCGGGCGACGCTATACGGGCGACTCGTCTAAGGGGCGACGACATAGGGCGGCTCAGCCAAGGAGCGCATGAACGCCACGAGGCTCAGGATCTGTTCATCCGAGAGAGTGCCGCCCCAGCCCGCCATCATCGGCGATTTCCCCACCGCGGCCCCACCCTCATGAACCACGCGAAAAAGGTATTCATCGGTGAGGCTGTTCATGTATTCGCCATTTGAATGCTTGGCCGGCACAGGGTCCAGGGATCCGGCCAGAGGACCGTCGCCGTTTCCTTCGGCGCCGTGGCAAGTCGCACAGTAGAGCGAGTAATCGCGCTGACCCGCCGCGACCAAAGCCGACGGCGCG
>CAWVXN010000645.1:0-1954 GCA_963933695.1 uncultured Myxococcales bacterium
TCGGATCGCCCTCCCCCTGCGTATTCAGTCCAGCGCAACTCGGAGAAGTCCGTCGCGGTCCCCTCGATACTG
Organism: uncultured Myxococcales bacterium; assembly: GCA_963933695.1. GTDB lineage: Bacteria > Myxococcota_A > UBA9160 > UBA9160 > UBA4427 > JAZXM01. The sequence goes on from CAWVXN010000645.1 coordinate 73, forward strand.
AGAAAGTGGACGGGCCGGCGATGGGATAGGGATTGCATTGCCTTGAGGGTGCTCAGCAGAGCAGCACGAGGAAACTGGTAGAGAGTATGGGTGCCGTAGACGCACAAGAGGCTATCGGCGGGCGCCGCGTCCATCAGCCCGGGAAGAGTCTCCGAGGCCTCGCCCTCGATCACGCGAGGCGGGTTTGCCTGGGCCATGGAGAGAGCCGCCCCTAGGCGTTCCTGATGCCCGGGGTGATCGGGCCAGATCAGTGCGCGAAGCCAGAGAACCTCATCGGGGTCGGTGATATTCACCGGGTGAAGATCAATCCCCCGGCGCCAGGCGACGGGGATTGTTTCCTCCATTGCGGGCAATTCGTGATCGCCGCGGAGTTCGCAATCCACGACTACGGGGGATTCGGGATCCCCCCAGAGCCCTCGCCCTTCGTTGGGAGGAGAGTTGCTAAAAAAGTAGCGATAAAAGTAGCGATCCCATTGTAGGTTCAGGCCGGCGCTCGCCCCGATTTCGATGAGCGAGAGAGGCTGGCCCCCCCCGCGTTTAAAGACAGTGGTCAGGGCGGGCAGTAAACCACTGCAGCGCTGGACGACATTGGTTTGGGTCAGACGGGTTCGGATCAGCGCGGTCAGTCGAGCTCGGTGGAGTCGGCAGAATTCGGTAAACGGCCGGGCGATGGTCTGCACGGGATTCGCCCTGGACCCCGACCCCGCCAACAACGGATACCAGTCCGCTAGGGCATGGGCCTCGCCGCTGAGGAGAAGCGCGTGGACTGCGGCAAACAGCAGGTTTGCCGGGGGCTGGGTGGGCGGGGCCGTCGCCGCCAGAGCGAGCAGATTGTCGTCGCTTGCCACGACACGACTGAGTTCGGCGTAGATCGCCCCATCGAGCTGTGGACACACAACCTCGCCGAAATGCAGGAAGTACGCGCGAAGATCTTCCCGGTCGCGCGAGAAGCGATCGAACGAAACGTTTCTGGTCACCCGGTTCCCCACACGCGTTTCTGGTGCCACGCGAAGAGTAGAAGTGCGACCAGGGGCAAGAAGGTGGCTCCTCTATGCTCGCGCCAAGGGTCCTTCGCCGGGCCGACTTCGAAACCGAAGTCAAAGCTCGCCTTCTCGCCCTCGAGCGATCGCACGCGGATTTGCCCCCACCAGTTTCCGGCCTCGGAGAGAAGCACCCGAGTCGAATAGAAACCCGGATGCGCCCCGGGCTGAGCGGGGCTTGGCTTCGGCGTCATGCCGGGCGCCCCACCCTTTCCTGTCGTTCTGGGAGCCCCGTCAAACTCGACCGCGACATCCGTCCGGAGCCTCCCGGTGGCTCGATCACGGATCAACACGCTCCAGGTCGAGTCCCCCACGCCGAGTGAAGGAGGAAACGCGATGACATTCACCCGAAACGCGCCCGCCGGGCCGGACGCAATGGTCCTGCCCAAGTCCGCCTGGGCCGGGTGAACCCCCGCAAAGCCCATCAGGAAAGCGAGAGATAACTTTGCCCAGCTTGCCCATCCCGGCCACGGAAACCATTGGCCTCCGGGCGATTGCGGCCCTGGGTTTTGGGGAGTGCCCGTGGACCCCGTCACATTCCGGTTCCTCGCATCTGCATGGGAGATAAGTAGATCACGACCCCCAACCCCCAGAGGCCGAACGTCAAGAGCGACCACGGGAAAACCAGCCTCAGGGCTTTCCCCGGCTCCGGGAGAATCTCGCGACTCAATCGCCAGAGGACTGCGATGCTCACGACCAAGCCTGCGCCCAACACGAGCAGTTGAGTATCTACGAGCCCGCTCCATTGGGGTGGGGCCAGGGATACGGGCGGCCCAAATTCACCCGGAAGAAGATCGTGCAGGACCCTTCCGCTGGCGGGGACCACGGTCAAGAGCCCGGTG
>CAWVXN010000646.1:0-1952 GCA_963933695.1 uncultured Myxococcales bacterium
CGCCCAGACCAGCGCCGGGGCGAAAAGGAGGACGCACACCGCCCACAGGCGGAGGTAAGAGAGGAAGCATGAGGTTGGACCGTTGAGCGCCACGGGTCGGATGATACTCGAGAGTTAGCCCGAATCGCTCCTAGGTCGGCCTGCCCGGCGCGCTCGTTGGTCGATGGGCGCAGCCCGCGCTAATAACCCGTTGCCCCCGCCGTGCTCCCCATGACTGAATCCTCCGACGCCCAGCCCTTGAATCCCAATCCCACACCCACCCCCACGCCCACCCCCACCCCCGTACCCACACCCATTCGGGTCGATGCGGAGGTTCTGGAAAATTACGCCGATGGGGCGGGTAACCACCGTTTGAGCCTGGAAGTTCCCGCCTGGCCCGGCGCCGAACCCGGTCAGTTCGCCATGCTCTCGGTGGGCGGTGAGGGGGAGTCCGAGCGGACGGATCCCCTGCTGCCGCGCCCGATGGCGATCTACCGAGGCCACGCCCCCGGGCCGTCCGGGGGAGCGGCTCGCGTCGATTTCCTGCTCAAGGTCATGGGTCGGGGGACCCGTCTGCTCGCCGATGCGGCCCCCGGGCAGTTAATCCGAGTGCTGGGGCCCTTGGGACAGGGCTTCGCGCCGATCCAGGACGACTGCCGGGCCATCCTGGTGGGCGGCGGGACCGGCATCGCTTCGCTGTACGAATTGGCTTCCCGAGCCGCTTCTCGGGCCTCGGTCGAGGTGGTGTTGGGCGCGCGAAGTGCCGGAGACCTGATGGGGGCCGAGGACTTCGAAGCTCTGGGCGTCGGCTTCCACGTGACCACCGAGGATGGAAGTCGAGGCCAGGCGGGGCGAGTCACCGACTGCCTGGAGCCGCTGCTCGCCGCCTCATCGGTGCCCACGACCCTGTATGCCTGCGGTCCCACCCCAATGATGCGTGCGTGTGCGGAAATGGCTGCTCGCGCCGGTGTGGACTGCCAGGTTTCCCTGGAAAACAATATGGCGTGTGGTTTCGGAGTCTGCCTGGGCTGCGCGGTGCCGGTGGTCTCGGGTGGGTACTCTTTGATTTGTCGCACGGGACCCGTTTATGCCGCCGACCAGGTGGTCTGGGAGGCCTTGGTTTGACCGACGGCGTGGATACCCGGGTCAATTTCGCGGGCATAGAGTTGCGCAATCCCGTGCTGACCGCCTCGGGCACATTTGGCTACGGGACCGAGTTTGCGCCGTTTATGGACCTAGGAGCGATCGGGGGATTCGTGGCGAAGAGCCTGACCCTCGAGCCGCGCTCGGGAAACCCGCCCCCGCGTATCGCCGAGACGCCCTCGGGCATGCTCAACGCCATTAGTATTGAGAACATCGGGGTCGAGGCATTTCTGGGCGAACGCTTGGCCGAGTTGCCCGACGACGTGGTGGTGATCGCGAGTTGCTTCGGAACGAGTGCAGGCGACTACGCCGAACTGGCGGCGCGGCTCTCGGAATCACCCCGGGTGGCTGGCATCGAGATCAATGCGTCCTGCCCCCACGTGAAGAGCGGGGGGATCGAGTTTGGCCAGGACCCAGGACTGCTCGAGGAACTGGTCGGCCGGGTTCGGGCCGCCACCACGAAGCCGCTGCTTGCGAAACTGTCCCCCAACGTGACCCGCATCGATGAGATGGCCCGGGTCTGCGAGGCGGCTGGCGCCGACGGTCTCTCTCTGATCAACGCGGTCCAAGCCATGGAGGTGGACGTGGAGACTCGGCGCCCGGTTCTGAGCAATGTCTTGGGCGGGCTCTCAGGCCCAGCGATCCGGCCCATTGCCCTGCGAATGGTTTGGCAGGTCGCCCAAGCAGTTTCGATTCCCATCTGTGGGATCGGAGGGATTATCACCCCGGATGACGCGATCAAGTTCCTGCTCTGCGGAGCGACGGCGATACAGGTGGGCACTGCCAACTATTTGAACCCCGCGGCCGGACGCGAAATCGCCGAGGGGATC
>CAWVXN010000647.1:0-1930 GCA_963933695.1 uncultured Myxococcales bacterium
GTCCCACACGTCCCCCGTTCGTCATTTACCCAGGCTTCCCGGGCGGTTCTAGAACTGATGGAGGATGCCCCCGCCGATCCCGGGATCCGTCCAAGGCAGCCGAGTCTAGCCTCCTTTGAGGGGGGCGGCTTGAGGCCCGGGTGGGGTCTGGGAGGCTACCTGGGTGAGGGATTCTATCCCGCCGATCCTGAAAGTGTTTTCTTCTCGTCGGCGCTATTGTGGCCCCCCATGACTGCCCGCGATGAACCCCCGGATTCAGATTTCGACGAGCCGATCGTGGTGCCCATTGAAGAAGCATTCGATCTACATTCGTTCCGGCCCGCCGATGTGTTGGCCGTGGTGGACGCTTATCTGGACGAGGCGATCGCTCTGGGCTTTCGTGAAGTGCGGCTGATTCACGGCCGAGGCAAGGGGGTCCAACGGGCTCAGCTTCGGCGCTTCCTCGCCCAGGATCCCCGGGTGGAAGAGTTCGCTCAGGCCCCCGCTGAGCGGGGCGGTTGGGGAGCGACTCTGGCGCGCTTGCGCACGGCTGAGTGCCCGGAGGACTCCGAGTGATGTCCCAATCCGGAGTCTCACCCCAGCACGTTTTCGTCGGTGATGTCCAGGGCTGCGCCGACGAGTTCGATGAACTGCTGGGGCGGTTGCGCAACGAATTTGGCGATGAGTTCATCCTGCACTCGGTGGGGGACCTGGTGAACCGGGGGCCCGACAATTTGCGGGTTCTCGAAGGCATGCGTGAGCTCGTCGAAGCGGGCCGGGGTCGCCACGTCCTGGGCAACCACGAGATCGGACTGATCTCCATGCTGCTGGGAATCCGGCCCGTCGGTGAACGCGACACTCTGGGTGACGTGTTGGGCTCGGAGGAAGCCGAGGACTGGCTCGATTGGTTGCGCGGGCGCCCGGTTCTGGAGCACGGGGAAATCGCCGGCCAGGCCTACGTGCTTGTCCACGCTTCGGTGAACCCGGACTGGTCTCTGGCCGACTGCGCCCAGAGCGGCGCCCGGGTTCAAGCTCGGCTTGGCGAAGCGAATCTCGAGGGCGTGCGCGATTTTTTGGGCCAGGGGTTGGGTGAGGCCGAAGCGGATTCAGACAGGGACCTCTTGGGCCGGTTGGTTTCGTGTCGAAGTGTCCACGAGGACGCCTGGTCTTCGAAGAGGCCCGGAAAAGTGCCCGGCGAGCCGTGGCATCACGCCTGGAGCCGCCGGGAGCACAGGTATGGGGTCGTCTACGGTCATTGGGCCACCCAGGGCCTCCATCTTGCCCAGGGCTTGAGGGGGCTGGATACGGGATGCGTCCACCATGGCCGTGGTCGCGACGGATTTTTGACCGCCTGGCTCCCGGGTGCACCGGGCGAATCCCCCGGCCCCTCGCCCTTTGAGGTGCGGGCCCCGGTGCTCTGGCAAGTTCCTGCTCGGCGTCGCTACTACAACTACTAAGGACCAAGCGGATGCTCGGCCGACCGAATTGCGAAACCCGCTTGCCCCGGCCCCGAGGGAATCTTGTTTTGTCTAGGCGCAGAGTAGTCATGGGCGGGCTAAGCTGATCGCCCATTTCCAGAGTTTCCCTGCACGCCCGCAGGAGTTCGTGCCAGGAGTATGAATGCCGTTGGTCACTGTTCCCGAGCCCTACCGAGGTCCGACTCGGGGTCTGGGTGAGATTCAAGTCGACGCAAGCGATGTGCTCGGAGCCCTGTTGGCCGTGGAAGCCGCCTACCCGGGCTTCAAGGAACTCGTGCTCGATGCCAACGGTGTTTTGCATCGTTTTGTAAAACTCTTTGTCAACGACGAGCAGATCGATCGCGGAGCCCTCGATCTGCCTTTGGGCGAAGAGGATCGGCTCGGAGTTCTCGCGGCCATTGCAGGCGGGTAGCCGGAGTGGTCAGAACGGATTGCGGGCGAGTGCTTCCAAGTACACTGCCCGAATACGAAGA
>CAWVXN010000648.1:0-1929 GCA_963933695.1 uncultured Myxococcales bacterium
CCCTGGGCGCCCAACCCGGGCACCCCCAGGCCCAGCCCAAGCCATGGCTTCGCTCGGCCTCTTCGATGGCAAATTGGGGCGGCAACCTGGCCAGCGACCTGGCCAGCATCTTTTTTAGCGGCAACTTGACCAGCAACTGCACCAGCAAGTCCGCCAGCAACTCCCCTGCACCTGCGTAGCCACCGCTCGCGTGCCGGCCCGCTGGGGGATCGTTTTGCCTCGAAATGCGGCCAGCCCAGGATTTTCTTTTTTCTTCAGGCATCAGAAAAATCCCCCACCCGCCACATCGAACAGGAGAAAGCCACATCCCTCCAAGGCCTTGATTGGGCAACGGATTCATCTTCGGAGGGCAAACGACGCATGCCGTCGCAGATCCCGACGCATAAAAGGTCAAATGGAGTCATCGAAGTCGCTGGAACAAGTATCGGCTCGCCCCCGCCCCGGGAGCGATCCACTTTCAGCCGCCTCCGCGCCCGATCAAAAAAGTTGGCTCGACTAACCCGCGCCGCCCCCCCCCCTTCTCCCAGGGGACGGCGCGGGATTAGACCTGCCCGCCCTAGACCTTCCCGCCTAGACCTTCCCGCTTAGACCTGCGCTTTAGGCCTGCCCCGTTTAGGCCTGCCCCTTTCGACCTGCCCCGGGCTTAGAGCGAAAACCGCAATTCGCCTCACCGCCGCATGGGCTAGGCTGCGCCGCGTGCGTAGACTCATTGCGATCATCGTTTTTCGGCTTTGGGGCTGGCGGCCGGAAGGCGGCCCCCCCGAGGACGCTTCGCGCTATGTGATCGTGGCGGCGCCCCACACCTCGAACTGGGATTTTCCGCTGCTCATCGGCTTCGCGTGGATGTACCGGGTGCGCATTGCCTGGGTGGGCAAGCAGTCGCTGTTTCGCTGGCCCTTTGGGCCCTTCATGCGCAGGCTCGGCGGCGTGGCCGTGCGACGTGACCACCCCGAAGGCCTGGTGTCCCAACTCGCCGAATCCCTCAAAAATGGCCCGCCCCGGGGCCTGGTGATCCCCGCCGAGGGCTCCCGAGCCTGGCGGGAAAACTGGAAATCAGGCTTCTACCATGTGGCCCGGGAGGCCGGGCTGCCCGTGGTGCTCTCTTTTCTGGATTACAAGCGGCGCGTGGGCGGGTTCGGGCTGGCGTTCACGCCCACTGGCAATATCCCCTTGGACATGGACGCCGTGCGCGAGTTCTATTCCGATAAGATCGCGCGCTACCCCGAAAACTTCGGCCCCATCCGGCTGGCCGAGGAAATCGTCCCCGCCGAGTCCTGATCCCTCACTCCAGGGTCCGGACTCTCTATCCGCTCCTCTCGATCCGCTCTCTGAATCCACGCTCCGGATCCGCACTCAGAATCCGCTCCTGGAATCCGCTCCGAGAACCCCCTCCCGGGATCCGCACCCCATGCGCCTGGGGTAGCCTCGGGGCATGCGACGTTTTCTCCTGATCGTGCTCGCCGTACTGGCGGTGCTGGCCGCCGGGGCCGCGCTCACCGCCTGGAGTTGGACCCGAACCGCCCACGGGCCCATGGATCTGGGCCCGGCCGTGATGCTCCGCCTTTCGCCCCTGCCCGCGGGCGATGACTTCAGCCCCGAACGACGCCGGACCGTCAACGCCAGCGTCCGTGAGATGATGCCCACCGCCGGACCCGGCGTGACGATTCGGGACGCCGAGTATCCCGGTCCCGCCGGTCCCCTGCCCCTGCGGATCTACGCCCCGGACGGCGCAACCCGAAACATCGACGCGGAAGCTCCGCTCCCCATCGTGGTGTTTATCCATGGCGGCGGCTGGTGGATGGGTGACGACCTCGAGATCTGGGACGGTCAATGCGCGAAGATGGCGCGCTCGGTGCCCGCGCTGGTGGTCTCCGTGGGCTACCGCATGGCCCCGGAGAATCCCTTCCCCGCTGCCCTCGACGATAGCTA
>CAWVXN010000649.1:0-1913 GCA_963933695.1 uncultured Myxococcales bacterium
TCTTCCAGGCGCTTGTCCACCAGGCGCTTGTTCAGGCGCTTCGACTTCGTGCCTCGAAGCGCCTGGTGGGTCATCGGCGCCCGGGGGCTTCGTGCCTTTGCCCACGGATTCCTGTCGGTCGGGCTAGCGATCTTCCTGACCGACAAGGGGTTGGGACTCGGCGGCGTCGGCCTTTTCTTGAGCGCCGGGGTCGCCGGAGGAGCGCTTTGGGCCCTCGGTCTGGGTGCGCTGATTTCCCGATTCGGCCGCAGGCGAAGCCTGGTCGGGCTGACCCTGGTTTCAGCGGGCTTTAGCGCGGCTCTCCTCACCACCGATTCCCCCGCCTGGCTGGCCATCTTCTCGCTTCTGGGCGGTCTGTCCGGCGTGGGCGGAGCCGGGGGGGCCGGCCCCGCCCAGCCCCTGGAACAAACCATCCTGGCCGACGCGTGCCCATCCTCCCGGCACGCCTCACTGTTCGCCCTGTACCGATTCGTCGCCAGCGGGGCGACGGCGGCCGGAGGACTCGCCGCCGGGATACCCGGTTGGCTGGAGTCCGCGGGTCTCCTCTCCATGACGACGGGACTCGCTTGCCTGGTGGCCGCGTTCGCGTTGTGCCTTTTGGCAGTGGCCGGTCTTTATTCCCGTCTCCCCGCGAGCGTCGAGTCCGAACCCACGCAACCCGCGTGGTCCAATCCTCTCAACACTCCTTCACGCCATTTGATCCTGCGCCTCAACGCACTCTTCGGGGTCGACCAACTGGGTTCTTCCCTGGTACCCACCGCCCTGCTCACCTATTGGTTCCACAGCGAATTCGGGCTGGAACTCGGCGAACTCGCGGTGCTGGCCGCCAGCGCGCACCTGCTCAGCGCCTTCTCCATGGTGCTCTCCGCCCGACTCTCGGCCCGGATCGGCTACGTCCGCACCATGGTTTTCAGTCATCTACCGGCAAGCCTGATGCTCGTGGCCCTGCCCTTCGCCCCGAACGTCGCAGTCGCGGTGGCGCTTTGGCTCGGGCGCGGGCTCCTCAGCCAGATGGATATTCCCGCCCGAGATGCACTCATCATGGCCGCGGTTCCCCCGGACGAACGGGTCGCCATGGCAAGCGTCCACCTGATGGGGCGCAACGGCATGGGGACCGTGGGGCCCGTACTCGCCACTGCACTCTGGCAGTCCTGGTCCGCGGCAGCTCCCCTGCTCGGAGGGGGACTACTCAAGGTCGGATACGATCTCGCCCTCTATAGCGCCTACCGCAAGCATCGCTTCGACGAGAGCGAGTAGGCCATCCCGCGAAGAGACAAACGACGTCGAAAGGACGCGCTTGTTCTAAACGCGCTTTCGGGCATGCTTCCCTCATGCCGTCACTCAACTACTACGTCGACGTCGACGATGTGCTTTCGGAGACCACTCGGGCCCTGGCCCGACTGGCCAACACACGCTTTGGCAAAGCAGCCTCCTTTGAGGCGATGACGGTCTTCGACCTTTCGATTTCCCTGGGCCTGGACGCCGACGAATTTCCAGGTTTCATGGCGGCCGCCCACGAGCCCGATTTTCTTCTGGCCCTTGAACCCATTCACGGAGCGCGCGAAACCCTCGAGGACTGGCGCAATCGCGGCATAAAAATCAGCGTCGTGACAGGCCGACCCCCGGAATGCAGGGAACCGACACAGCAGTGGCTGGAGGTCCAAGGGTTCCCCTTCGACGAGTTGGAGTTCGTCGATAAGTACGCCCGCTTCGACGACCCCCGGGCGACCAAGCCGGCTGATTTGGTGGACAGGGGCTACCACGCGGTGATCGAGGATGCGGACACGATGGCCGACTACCTCGCTCTTCACACCGAAGCCCAGGTGCTGCTCTTCGATCGACCCTGGAACAGAGTCTCCGTCGCCGAAGCGAGCGGCGCTCAAAGGGTCCATGACTGGGCGGAGATTCGACGA
>CAWVXN010000650.1:0-1913 GCA_963933695.1 uncultured Myxococcales bacterium
GGGTTCGCTCCCGGTATTCATCAGTAGAAAGCAACCCGTCCCGTAAGTGTTCTTGAGCCGGCCGCTTTCAAAGCAACCCTGGCCAAAGAGCGCCGCCTGTTGGTCTCCGGCGATCCCCGCCACCGGCACCTCGCCCCCGAGCCATTCCGAAGCCACAACGCCGAACTCTCCACTGCTGTCGCGCACCTCGGGGAGCATCGCCCGGGGAATGTTCAGGGCGGACAGCATGAAGTCGTCCCAATTCAGCTCATGAATGTTGTAGAGAAGAGTCCGCGAGGCATTCGAGTACTCCGTCGCGTGTACCCGGCCCTTGGTCAGGTTGTAGAGCAACCAGGTGTCGACGGTGCCGAAGCAGAGTTCCCCGGCCTCGGCCCGTTGCTGGGCCCCTTCCACGGCATCGAGAATGAAACGAACCTTGGTTCCCGAAAAGTATGCATCCACCACCAACCCGGTGCGCCGCTTGACCTCCTCCTCAAGCCCCCGTTCGCGCAGATCGTCGCAAATCGGCATGCTCTGGCGCGACTGCCAGACGATCGCGGGGTAAATCGGCCGACCGCTCTCGCGCTCCCACACCACAGCGGTCTCCCGCTGATTGGTGATCCCCACGGCGGCCAAGTCCGACGCCTCAACCCCCACCTGGGCCATCACGCCCCGGGCGGCGCGAAGTTGGCTCTGCCAGATTTCCTCGGGGTCGTGCTCCACCCAACCCGGCTGGGGGAAGGATTGGCTGAACTCGTATTGGTCCAAACCCACCACCGCCCCCTCGTGATCGAAGAGCAGTGCCCGAGACGAAGTCGTCCCCTGATCGAGCGCCAGGATGTATCGGCTCAAATTTCCTTCTCCCTTTTGCTGCTCCTGCTCCGGCTCCTACCCCTGCCCTGCAGCCAGCCCTGCGCCCTCCCCATCGAGGGTCCAGGCGGTTTAGTTCTCGCTGAAGAGCGCATCCACGAATTCCTCGGCATGAAAATCCTGGAGATCCTCGATCCCTTCGCCCACACCCACAAAGTGCACGGGAATGCCGAATTCGTCGGCCAGGCCCACGATGACGCCGCCCTTCGCGCTGCCATCGAGCTTTGTCAGCACCAGTCCGGTGACCTCCGTAACCTCGCTGAAGAGTCGGGTTTGAGAAATCGCATTCTGGCCCGTATTCGAGTCCAGAACCAGCAACGTCTCGTGGGGAGCCCCGGGCAGATCGCGGCCAAGAACCCGGGCGATCTTGGCCAATTCCTCCATCAGGGGTTTCTTGGTCTGGAGACGACCGGCTGTATCGATCAACGCCACGTCGGCATTTTCGGCGATGGCCGCTTTGACGGTGTCGAAGGCCACCGCTGCGGGATCTCCCCCGGGCTTCCCCGCGATGACCGCGCAATCGACCCGCTCGCCCCAAACCTGGAGTTGGTCGATGGCCGCCGCCCGGAAAGTATCCCCGGCTCCCAGAACCACCTTCTTTCCTTCCGCGACATAGCGGGCGGCGAGTTTCCCGATGGTGGTGGTCTTTCCCGAACCGTTCACGCCGAGCACCAGCACCACGTGGGGCCCAGGCGAAGCCTCCAACGGTTCCCGGGGTTTTTCCACGCGCACGAGTTTCTCCAGAATCGCGTCCCGTAGAACCTGACGGACACCGTCGGCATCGAAACCCGCCGCCTCCTTGGTGACCCGCTCCAGCAGGGACTGGGCAGTGGATACCCCAAGGTCGGCGGTAAAGAGAACTTCCTCGAGTTCTTCGATCAACGCCGCGTCGACCTTGCGCCCAGCCATGATTCCGCCGATCCGGCCAATCAGGGTCTCGCTGGTTCGCGCCAGTCGTTGACGGAGAAAGCCCACCCCTCTTTCAACGGGAGGCGCTCCGGTGACGGGGGCCGGTTCGGGCTCGGGGGGAGCCGCTTCGACTACCGGCTCGGCTCGGGGCTCGG
>CAWVXN010000651.1:0-1912 GCA_963933695.1 uncultured Myxococcales bacterium
CACGGATCTGGGGCCCCCGGGCCTGATGTGGGGCACCTTTTGCGGCGTCACCCTGGCCGCCCTGTTGCTGGCCGTCCGCTTTCACATGATTTCGAAAAAACCTATAAGCCGTCTATAGCGTTGCCTAAATGTTGTCACATTTCCGCCGCATTGGGGCCGACCCCTGGCGTTAGATCATAACCTGACTAAATAATAGGGATAGCTGAAGGGGCATGGCATGGCCGCGACCATAACACTTGTCGATGACGACAAAAATATTCTGACCTCCGTGTCCATCGCCCTGGAGGCGGAGGGTTATAAGGTGTCCACCCATACGGAGGGGCAGGCGGCCCTGGCCGCCATGACCGAACGGGCACCGGATCTGGCGGTGCTGGATATTCTTTCCGGGGGCCGTCTCGATTTGGCGCCTACGGGGCCCTTGGCTTCGGAATTCCTGGAGATCGTCTTGCTTGCCTGGCGGGGCGAGTCCTTCGCCCACGAAGGGGAGCGCTACGCCTTTCCTGAACTGCGTTGCCTGCCGGTGCCCGAGCAGCAGCCGCATCCAGGCCTTTGGCTCGGCCCCGGCCAGGAACCGCCGTCCGCTGCCTCGCCCGAGCGAACGGGTGAGATACTGGTGCTCGAGCCGGGGAGCACCGCCCCGGCTGGCGCCTCGGCACCCCGGGTCCCCGGGCGAGCCCGTGCATTGATCTACCCCATTTCAGCCCGGGGTGGGGCGGCGCCCAGGGACTGGCTTGCGGGGCTGGATGCCTGGCGGATTCATTTCGATCCCGAATGGGTTTTGATTTGGCCCGAAGCCGGCTCCGGGGACGAGGACTTGATTGCCGAAACCCAGAGCCTCTTTGCCGAGCAGGCCCTAAGCCTCAGCGCCTGAAGACGTCGAGCACCGTGTCCAGGTTGTCTCGTACCCGTCCGGGGGCGACGCCGACCTGGGGTGCATAGAGCATCACTTCGCTCGCCAAGTCGTCCCATTGATGGAGTCGATCTCGGGCTTCGTCCGGGGTGCAGGCGATGGCGATCTCGTCCACCAGCGCATCGGGAATCGCCTCGGCCATGGCGCGAATATCGAAGGACGCCAGCGCCCGGCGGCAGGCATCGGCGACTTCGGGCAGGCCGTGGTAGTCGAGGATGGTTCGGTATACGGAAACCGTGTAGTAGAAACCGATCTGGCCCTTGGCATCGCGAATGGCCTGGTCTCGGTCATCGGCCAGGGAGATCATCACATAGGGGACCAGGGGACAGGCGCCGGGGCTGCGGCCCGCTTCGGCTTCGGCCTCGCGCAGGCTGGGGAGGGTGACCTCCCGATGCCAACGCCGGGTAGCGATCGGGTGCCCGACCATGCCCGTGGCCTCGCGGCCGGCGGCCCTGATCATCCCGCGATTGACCGCGGCCAGCCAGAGGGGGATCTCCGGGCGGGCTGCGCCGGGCCGGGTATAGACCGGGATCTTCAGGTTGTAGAACTCGCCTTCGAATTTGAAGCCCAGGCCCCCGGCTGCGTGAAAGAGTTCGCGCAGCAGCACCAGGAGTTCCTGGCTACGCGCCGCGGGCCTTGAGAACGGTATGCCAAACCATTCCTCGTTCATGCGCGCCGTTCCGCTCCCGAGTCCCAGGATCATTCGCCCTCCCGAGAGTTCGTCGATGTCCATGGCCGCGGTTGCGTGGGTGAGGGGCGAGCGAACGAAGGCGCTGGCGATCCCGGTGCCCAGGCGGATCCGCTCGGTGGCCTGAGCGAGGGCCCCCAGAACCGGGAAGGCCTGCTGGTTGAAAAATTCGCAGGCGTAGACGGCATCAAAGCCCGCCGCCTCGGCCCGGATGCCGAGATCGACGTTGCCCCGGGCGCTTCCACCGGTCAGGACGAGTCCGAGATCCATGAAATTCCTCCTGGGGCTCCGACCCGGTCGGGACGGGAAATGTG
>CAWVXN010000652.1:0-1911 GCA_963933695.1 uncultured Myxococcales bacterium
CCCGTCACGGCCCCCCCATCCGGATTTAACATAACGCCCATACCCGGACGTTGTGCCAGAAGCCAGCTTGAAAGTCCCATCCGCCGAAGGGACCTACTGCTCCGGCAGTGAGTTCATCGCCGCCGGCGGACAGTTCACCGGTGCGCGACCCGACGATGCCCAGATCGTACTCGATCCCGTGGACACCTTCTCTCTTGAACGATCCGGGTTAAGATCCCCGCCATGAAAATACATGTTGAGCGGCGCGGAAGTGGACCGGCGATCGTATTTCTTCACGGGCTCGGGGTGTCATCCGAGAGTTGGGCAGCACAGATGGCCGCGCTCGAGGATCGCTTTACCGTGCTGGCGTGGGATTTACTCGGCCACGGAAAGTCGGAAGTTCCCAAGGACGAAGACCTCTACTCGAGAGATCTCGCACTCGAGGACCTCGACAATATTCTCGCGACCCTCGACGAAAAACCCATCCTGGTGGGTCACTCGCTCGGAGGCTATCTCTCGCTCACCTATGCAGTGACGCGCCCCGACGCGATTCGCGGCATGGTGTTGATCGCGACTGGCCCGGGTTTCCGCGACCCGGAGAAACGCGAAGCGTGGAATGCACGATCCAAACGGAGCGCCCATCGCTTCGGTGTCGAGCCCCAGGTTTCGGGATTGAACTTGCAACACGATTCCATGGTGATGGATCGCATCGCCGCAATTTCGATTCCAACCCTCGCACTGGCAGGGAGTGCAGACGATGCATCGTACAACGGCGCCGCGAAGTATCTCGAACGCAAGATGCAAAACGCTCGCTATGTCGAGATTGAAGGCGGAGAACACTTGATGCACGAGGAGAGTCACGCACCACAAATCGCCAAACTGATCGCGGACTTCGCCGCTGAGCTTCCCGACGAAGCCGAAGCATGAGCTGAACATCCGGGACGGGGCTTCCCATAGGTATTCAACATAACGCCCACATTCGGACGTTGTGCCAGAAGTCAGCTTGAAAGTCCTATCCTCCTTCGACGCTAGGAAGGTGCGCACTTTTTGCTTTTAATTCTCGTACCCGTCTGGCCTGATGACCTTATCCTAATGGCACAAGTGGCTGCACTTTCGGATGAGGGTTTTTGGTGCGCTGAGCGCTCCCACTCCGAATCCCCGGTTGCCTGTCGGCCAGTTCCTACTAGCCGTTCTCTTAGCCGTTCTCTGCGAACCAAGCGAGCACCTCTTCCGCGCAGCCCTGGAACGCAATGGGGCGCGCCAGCCGGGCCATCGCGCGGTCGTACAACTTGTCGTAGTAGTGCAGCAGCAGGATGTCGACCCACAGGGTGTGGGCATCGAGAGAGAACCACCGTTCCTCGTGATCCGCGAAGGCCAGAGCTTCCAAGCACTCCGCCGTGTGCACGCCGCCGAGGCGCTTCGCGAGCTTCTTGAGGTTGACCTCCAGTTCTTGGCGCACCACAGCACGCGATGACTGCTCCGTGGGCTCGAACACATACTCGCGAATGATGCGAGAAACTCGCTCCGCGTGGGTCGTCTCCAAAATGACGACCGGCGACTGGGTGGCTTTGGTGTAGATGTATTCCGGCACCTCGACTCGGCCGACATAGCGGGCTTCGTCCTCGAGCAACGTCATACGCGGCGCCGCGAGATGAACCGTCGCGGCCAAGTCGTGCTCAAACGTCTGCTGCCCAGGCTGCCCGGCCGGGAACCCCCCAAACGCGCTGCCTCGATGATTGGCCAAGCCTTCGAGGTCGAGCGCCAACACGTCCTGCGGCACAACCCGTAGCAACTCGTGTAGTAATTCGGTCTTGCCACTCCCCGTCAGCCCAGAGATCACCAGCGTTTCGGTGCGTGTAAACTGCGACTCCAAGCTTGCCATCAAGTAGCGGCGCAGCGCTTTCGTGCCCCCACGCACACGTGACACATTCG
>CAWVXN010000653.1:0-1909 GCA_963933695.1 uncultured Myxococcales bacterium
TTGAGAAAACTAACGAAAATCGAATCCTTCAACAAATATTGGAGATTTTTTCTGTGGATCTCTCGGGCGCCGGGCGTAAACCTCGAGGCGCCGCTCCAGGACACGGGGCATTGGCTGCTGGGGACTTCGTTTTGGGATCTCGAAAGAGATGTCGTGCGCTAGGCTCACTTCCCCCACTGGGCGGACTCCCGGTGGCGGCAACTCGGAGCGCGTTTCCCTCCCCATGGCCCTCAGTTCAGAATTCCCCGTCGATCTCGAAGCGGCAATCCTCGATCTCAAGCGCGAGCGCAACGCGCTGATCCTGGCTCACTACTATCAGGAGGATTCGATCCAGGATCTGGCCGATGTCGTGGGCGATTCCCTCGCCCTGGCACGGGCTGCCCAGACGGCGGATTGCGACGTGATTGTTTTTTGCGGTGTGCATTTCATGGCCGAGACCGCGGCGATCCTCAACCCCGGTTGCCCGGTGGTGGTACCCGACTTGGACGCGGGTTGCTCCCTGGCCGATGGCTGCCCCGCGGACGCCTTCGGCGAGTTTGTGGGCCAGCATCCCGGGGCGAAAGTGTTGACCTATATCAACGCCTCGGCTGAAGTGAAGGCCATGAGCGACCTGATCTGCACCTCGTCCAACGCGGTGAAGATGGTGGAGTCCATGGGGGACGCCCCCCTGATCTTTGCTCCGGATCGCCACCTGGCACGCTGGGTTTCCAAGCAGACGGGCCGGGAGGATCTCATCGTTTGGCAGGGGGCCTGTGTGGTTCACGAACAGTTCAGCGCCCGGGAACTGGCCCGGCTCAAGGTGCGCAACCCCGAGGCCGACGTGCTCGCCCACCCGGAGTGCGACCAAGGGGTGCTCGACCAAGCGGATTTTGTGGCGTCCACCACCGGGATCATCCAGCGCGCGGTGGAATTTCCCGCACGCCCTTCCATCGTGGCGACCGAGGAAGGGGTCTTTCATTCGATCCGTCAGCAGGCGCCGGACAAGGTTCTGATGCCCGCTCCCGGGGCCGACGCAAGTTGCTCGTGCAGCCAGTGTCCGTACATGCGGATGAATACCCTCGAGAAGCTGTACCTGAGCCTGCGAGATCTCGGGCCCGAGGTCAAAGTCGATGCGGTCATCGCCGAGCGCGCCCGGGTGCCCATCGAGCGCATGCTCGAACTGTCGTAATCCGGGCTTAGGGCATGGAGAGACCGCCCGAGAAGTTAATCCTCGGCCTGTCCCGGTGGCGAAAGTTCTAGGATGGCCAGGGCGGCGGCCGCCGCGGTTTCGATGCGGAGCGTGGCTGTCGTCAAGGCCATGGGCTGGGCTCCGGCCGCGACCAGCGTCGCAGACTCTTCGGCGTCGAAGCCGCCCTCGGGACCGACGAGAAGCAGTCGGTCGCCGGGGGGTTGGTTGAGCAGCACCCGGGCGGGTTTGCCAGCCGCATCCATGAGCAGGGCCAGGCTTTGCACCGACGCGTTTTTAAGGCTCTCCAGCGGGGTTGCCGGGGGGTGAATGGTTGGCTGCCAGGGGCGGCGACTCTGTTTGCAGGCCTCGCGCAGAACCCGGGACCAACGCTCCGGAGTCTCCGGGCTGGGCAGGACGACGCTTCGGCGGGCCAATAGGGGCGTGAAGTCGGTCATGCCCAGTTGAGTCGCCATGGAGAGCAGGGTGGCCAGTCGATCCCCTTTGGGCAGGGCGCTGGCCAAGTGGACCCGGTGCGCCGGCGGTGGGTGAACCGTGCGTTCCTGCACGATGCCTGTGGCGCTTCGCCGATTCACGTCGGCGAGCACGATTCGGGCGGTGGTGCCGGCGCCATCGCACACCGTGGCCTCGGCGCCGGCCTGGAGGTGGCGCGCACGGGTGGCGTGGCGTGCTTCCTGGGGATCCAGGGCGACGGTTTCGCCCACAGGGGGGATCGTCTCGGCA
>CAWVXN010000654.1:0-1895 GCA_963933695.1 uncultured Myxococcales bacterium
CATTTCGCACCGGGAGTGGTGGACGGGCAGAACCTTCGCTGCTCGGGGGTGATCGGAATGAATCCGGATGGCTCGGTGCCCGAGGATCCGGAGACTCAATTTGTCCTGGCATTCGAGGCCATCGGCGAAGTGCTGAAGGAAGCCGGTGCGGGATTTTCCGACGTGACAGAAATGACGACTTTTCATATCGGAATGCGGAAGCATATGGCTGTGTTTTCCGAGGTCAGGGGTCGCTTCATTGAGGAGCCGTATCCGGCATGGACCGCAGTAGGGACTACGGAACTTGCGCTGCCCGGCGCTGTGGTCGAGATCCGGGTGACCGCCAGGCTCCCCGATTGATCCCGGAGTGGGTGCTGGGATTTTCAGTCACCCTTACTGGGTACTGAAGATTTTGTGGGCAGGTCGAGTCGTCGTTCTTCCCAACTCCGAGTTGAAGAGCGAAAGATTAGGATTCGTCGATTGCTGCGGAGCGTGGCAAGGTTGGCTGCGGCGCTCACGGATTCGATGCTCTCGCGAATCCAGAGTTTGATTCCGGCGAACCCGGGCTGATAAGGCGAGAGCCCCAGTGCGCGGCGGTCCGTGATGACGACGCCTACGTTCTCGCCGATACGCTGGGCCAGCACCGATTCTTGAACCCCGAGGGCCTGCTCGGACAGCCGGATGGGCTGCCCCCCGAAGCCAAGGGCACGTCGCGTTGTGACCACAAGGACCACGCGATCCCCCAACATCGCTTGGGGAGGCGCTTCCTCGCCAAGCTGGAGTTCGACGACCCTCCATGCGGCTGAACCAACTCCGACGGCTAGGATCCGCTGGTCGGTGAGTACTGCTCCGACTTCTCCTTTGGATCCATGCCAGAGGACGCGTTCGTCCAGTCTAAGTGGTTCGCGGATTTGTCCCCCGGAGCGTGCATCGAAGGCGAGCAGGCTACGGTCGGCGATCATGACCTCGAGGAGTTTGGAGAGTGGCACCTCGTTGAGCCCGGGTACAGCTTCGGCGCTTCGGGCGACGGCTGGCTCGAATGATGCTGTGAGCAGGACCAGGCTCAGGCAGGCAAGTGTGTTCAGCACTGGGGAAGCATAGGGAATCGAGAGTGAATGCATGAGGCCCGTTCGGCAGAGGCGAGCGGGCCGGAAAAGCGGGCCGGTCTGATTTCCTTATCGGCTTTTCCGGTTCTCTCCTGCGTCGCCATGTAGCGGGCGGAAAGTTTTATAGACCCAGTCGCCGATCTTTTCGAGTCGCTGGCGCTCGTCTTCCGCTAGGGGCCCGGCTTCCAGGGCCGAAATGGCCTCGTTCATCTGCTCGGCATTGGCTGGCCCGCATAGGACCATGTCCACCGCCGGGTGGGAGAGAGCGAATCGATAACAATCCCGGGCGGCTACCGGATGTTCACCCGGAGGCATTTTGGTGGGGTCGAGGAGGTGACCCCAACGGGTCGCCGTATAGGCGATGATGCCAGGCCCTCCCGCCTTGGGGACGTAGGGGAATACCTCGGACTCTGCCCCACGGTGCGCCGCGTTGTAACGCAGCATCAATACCTCGTAGGGGCTCAGCCCTTGAGTGTCGGCTTCCAGGAATTCGGGTAGAAGCGGCCGATTGTGGCTGCTTAGCGACAGAAAGCGGATCTTCCCCTGATCGCGGAGCCGCTCGAAGGCTTCGATGTAGTCGTCGGATGGAATTTGATTTCGAGCCCCCAGTAGGAGGAAGTCGAAATATTCTAAGCCTGCGCGTCTGAGTGCCAATTCCACCGAGGGTGCGATGAGGCGAGGCACCCGCGAGTAGGACTGGACCGTCAGAATCAACTCGTCCCGGTGAGTCTTGGCCAGGTTGCGAATGGCTCGACCAAATGCGGGACGGCGAATTGTTCCCCAGTCCAGGTAGTTGATGCCCCGGTGGAA
>CAWVXN010000655.1:0-1886 GCA_963933695.1 uncultured Myxococcales bacterium
GGCAGGGGGACGCGGATGCAGCGCGAACGAATGGTGACGAGCAGGTCGGAAATCGAGTTGGTCGCCAGGACAATCGAAGTCGCCACCGGTGGCTCTTCGATCAGACGGAGGAGGGCATTCTGGGCGTTCTCGTTGAGCCAGTGCGCATCGGCAATAATCGCCACTCGGTGCCCCCCCGCCGAGGGGCATCGCCGCAGCATGCTCTCGAGTCCGCGGATTTGCCAGATGGTCACGCGAGTGCCGTTCTCCGGCAGTTCAAGCCAGAAGAGGTCTGCATGGCCTCCTAGGTGGCGATAGCGGGGCCCCTTGCATAGACCGGGGTGTCTTCCGTCCAGGCGGATGGGTTTGTTGTGGTCGACGGAGCTTCGGCAGGAACGGCAGGCTTCGCAGGGCCGTGGCCCGTCGGCTGGTCCCGTACACACAATGCCCCGACCAAAATTCAGGGCAGCCGATCGGGGGGCATCGCCCAATCCGGAGATCACATAGCCCGAGTGAATGCGCCCGCTCGCGAGGGATTTGGCTAGGAAAGTGGCGGGGTTCGCGGCCTCGGAAGACATGGGGATGCCATGCTAGCCCGATCCGCCCGTGGGTTCAGTCTCCAAATCCAGATTCGCCGAATTCCTCCTTGGCCAGCGCGTTGAGGGAGCCGGATGTTCGGGGTAGGCTTGGCTCCGCTAGGCAAACGGTGGGCTGCACTGGGGCGAAAGGGTTGTTGGAAATGAAGGTCAAGGTGCGTCTTTTCGGGTCGCTGCGCGAAGAGGCGGGTTGCCAGGAACTTGAGATGGAACTCGCCGACAACGGCTGCGTGGCTGACTTGCGGACCGCGCTGGGGCGCCGGTTCGCCTCGGTGGAGAGCTTGGGGGAAAGGCTCCGGCTCGCTGTGAATCTCGAACTGGCGACGGAGGACCAAGGCCTGGCCGAGGGGGACGAGGTGGCTCTGCTTCCCCCGGTGGCCGGGGGCTCCGGGGCTGAGAAACGCTGCACTCTCTCCCAAGACCCCTTGGACGAAGCCGAGATCGTCAAGCGAGTCTCCGCCCGGGATACCGGCGGGATCGTGACGTTCGTGGGCACGGTGCGCGATCACGCGCGAGGCCACGCCATCGAGTTCCTGGAATACGAGGCGTATCCCGAGATGGCGGAACGCGAGATGGAAAAAATTGCCGACGAAGCCGCAGCGCGTTGGCCGGGAACCCGGGTGGCCATCGCCCATCGTGTGGGTCACCTGGAGATCGGCGACGCCGCCGTGGTGATCGCCGCCTGCGCGCCCCACCGGGCCGAAGCCTTCGAGGCCTGCCGTTTCGCCATCGATACGCTGAAGGTCACGGTGCCAATCTGGAAAAAGGAAGTGGCGGTGGATGGCGAGTACTGGGTGGACGATCACGCATGAGTGATCCCAAGCCGTCTCATGGCGCGCATCACCACCGCAAGGGGGCGCCCAAGCGCGTTCCCACTGGGGTGATCACCGTCAGCGACACACGGACGCCGGAGACCGATACCGGGGGTGCGTTGGTGGTCGAGTACCTGGAGTCCGCCGGGCATCCCGTGGTCTTTCGGGAAATTGTCAGGGACGAGCCCGCGGAGATCCGGGCGGTGGTGGCTGCGGCGCTGGATCGGGCCGATATGGGCGCGGTGATCTTGACCGGGGGCACGGGGGTTGCGCCCCGGGACCAGACGCCGGAGGCGGTGGAGCCCTTGCTCGACCGGGTGGTACCCGGCTTTGGAGAACTCTTCCGGTTTCTCTCGTACGAGGATATTGGCTCGGCGGCTCTGCTCTCTCGCGCCCTCGCGGGGTTGGCGGCTGGCCGCGTGGCCTTCGTGATCCCCGGATCCCCGGGCGCCGTTCGCCTTGCCATGGAGAAACTGATTCTTCCCGAGATCGGTCACCT
>CAWVXN010000656.1:0-1881 GCA_963933695.1 uncultured Myxococcales bacterium
TACTCGGTCGCTTGACACTTCCCGGGGCGGAACAGGGTGGGGCGGGCGAGACGGGACTGCGTGCCCCGGACCCGGGCAAGTACCTGCGTCGCTTGGCCACGGTGAGCGGCGTTCACCTGGCCCTGTTTCTTCTGTTGGCCAGCGCTCCGCTTTGGCTACCGGTCCTGGCCCTCTTGGGTTGTTTCCAAAGCGGATCCTTTCCCGCCTTGCGCTGCTTTCTCTACCTGACCTGGCTGATGGCTTGCGAGTGCACCGGCCTGCTTTTGGCGCTGCTGATTTGGCTGAGGCCCCGGGGCAGCCGTGAGGTCTGGCTTCGGCGCCATTATTCGCTGCAGAGTTTTTGGGTGGGAGCGCTCTTCGCGGGTGCCCAGCACCTTCTGGGAATTCGGCTCCAGGTGGAGGGGGGCGATGAACTTGCCCGGGGACGGGTGCTTGTGCTCATGCGCCACGCGTCGGTGGTCGACGCGGTGCTCCCGGACTTGGTGGCGGCCCGTCCCTTTGGCCTGCAGTTGCGCTACGTGCTCAAGCGCGAACTCCGAATCAGCCCCTGCCTGGACATCGTGGGGGATCGTCTCCCCAACGCGTTCGTGCGTCGGGGTTCGCCGGACGCCGGGCCGGAGATCGCCCGGGTGAAGGAACTGGCGGAGGGGCTCGGCCCCCGGGACGGCGTGCTGCTGTTTCCCGAGGGCACGCGCTTTACCCCGGAGCGTCAGGCGAAAATCCGAGGGGGGCTCGAAGCTCGGGGAGATCTCGAGCGCCTGGCGTCGGCTCGCCGGCTTTTTTCGGTGCTGCCGATCCGGTGGGGCGGGGTGCTCGGGTTGATAGAAACCGACCCCGGGGCAGACGTGGTGTTCTGCGCGCACACGGGCACCGAGAAGTTGACGCGTCTCGGGGATCTCATCTCCGGAGCCGCCCAGGGAGCGCTCCTGCGCGTGGGCTGTTGGCGGGTCCCCGCGGATTCCATTCCCCGAGACGTGGCCGGCCGGAAGGCGTGGCTCGATACCGAGTGGGAGCGAGTGGATGCCTGGGTGCGGTCGCACTCGGGGGAAGAGGCCGTGCCCCCGCCCTGAGTCGGGTGGGACGTTCGCCGGGACTACGCCTTGGCGTTGGTGCCCACTGCCCGGGTGCGCACGGTATAGACCGTGTCCCCGCTCAGAATCCCGCCGCGCCCGAAGAGTCGGCCGGACTGCCAACTGGAAAGCCCGAGTTCGGGACGATCCAGGGCGACCTGTCCGTCGACCCACCGCGTGTGTCCGTCGCCAACGAAGGGGGCATCGATGGTTTCGTAGAAATGCTTCTGCTCATCGGCATTCTCGCTAATGAGGCAGGCCACGAAATGCGGGCTGTAGCGATTGCAGAGTGCCACGGCCTCGTCGAGATCGTCCACCAGGGCCAGGCTGATCTCGGGGGTCTGCTCCCATTCCCATTCGTGGCCCAGTTTGGCTTCGTCCAGTACTTCGGCCTGGAACTCACGCACGTCGCCCTCGGCGCGCAGGACGCTGACTTCGCGTTCGAAGAGTTCCCCGGGCAGGGCTGCGCGGTCGCGCTCCACTACGTGGAGCTTGTAGGTCTGGTTCAGGGCTTTTCCTGCGCGTTCCAGGGAATTCAATAACACGGGCACGAGTTCCTCGGCCCGGGCCCTGGGAATGCAGCAGGTATTGAGGGTGTTGCAGACCTTTCGGTCCAGGGAGCGAACCACCGCTTCGGCAAAGGGTTCGGCCCGGGTTGAGGGCGAGGCCATCATCCACGCGCCGCCGGTGCCGTGCAGGCTGACGGCAACCCCCGCCTGCTGGGCGAGGGCGCCGAGGGTGGCTACGGCCCGGCCCGAGCCCCGGGCGACGGCCAGAGCGAGCCGGCGGTCGCCAAAGAGCGCCCAGCCCG
>CAWVXN010000657.1:0-1876 GCA_963933695.1 uncultured Myxococcales bacterium
CCCGGAGGATGCAATCGGTGACCCCGCGACAAATCGGACTACTTTGCGTTGGACTCGTTGTCATCGCTTTCGCCAGCGGCCAATACACGGCACGGCTCTTCTCGAGCGGTGCCCACATCTCCACCGAGGAATTCGCCCGGGCCCTCGAGAGCAGGGATTGGGTCGAGCGGGCCCATGTGATCAGCGGCTACGTGAAGAAACTTGGCCCCGAGAACCTGCCCCCTGCCCTGGCCGCCGTGGAGAAGAGACGGCGCTGGCTCAGCCAGGATGAGCTCCGACTCTTCATGGGCGCGTGGGCGCGCTTCGACCCCCGGGCGGCCTTCGCGCGCAGCCTGACCTGGCCCGATCACACTCGAAACAAGGGCGCCGCGGCGGTCATCTACGGCTGGGCGCTCCACGATCCCGAGGGTGCCCACGCCGCCGCACAGGCTGTGGCCGACAGCAACCTCCAAGCTCTTCTCCTGGATCGGTTGGTCGCAGCGTGGGCCCACGGAGAGGATCGCGAAGGCGTTACCCTCTATATCGCCGGGCTCCCCGATACTCCCTCCAGAACCCGACTCACCAGTATTTTGGTTCGCGAAATCCTTGCGGATGGCCACAGCGCGGTCATGACCTGGGCCCAGGGCATTCCCGAAGCGGGCAAGACCGGCTTCAAGACAATCGCCCTGGAGAGAGCTGCGGGGATCCTCGCCCAGGATGATCATGCAGTGGCGGTGGAGTTCGTCGAAGGCAATCGTGAAACAGCCGAGATCGAGGGCGCGTTCGCCGCCGTGACCCGGCGTTGGGCAAGCACAGACCCCGAAGCCGCATTGACCTGGGCAAAATCTTGGGCTCCAGGCGCCGGCCGCGATCGCGCGGTGCAGGTCGCCTTCATTCAATGGCAAAAGAAGAACCCCGCCGTCGCCGAAAAGTGGCTTCTCGCCAATGAAGCAAGCTCCGAGTTCGATCCGGCTCGGCTGTCGGCGGCGCGCCAACTTGCCGTGACCTCTCCCCTGCAAGCCCTCGAATTCGCCCAGAGCGTCAGCGACCCATCGGTGCGGGAGAGAAGCTTGGTCGGCGTCTTGGCCCAATGGTTTCAGATGGACGATCAAGCCGCGTCTTCCTGGCTCGCGGAAAACCCGCTCTCGGAATCCGCCATGACGGCTCTCGAGAGCCAGAAAAAAAACCGAAGACGAACCGGCCCAAAGAGGAAGCCACGCCAGGCCGCTCCGGGGAATTCCGGGCCCGGGAAAAATCCCTGAGCCCGGGAGTGAGGCGGGAAGGGGAGAAGCGGGGGTAAGGTCGCCCAATTGCTGTACAATTCGAATCTTCGGATTCACCCTTCAGCCCGGGTCGACTACCCGACAGAAAGCCAGTGAAAGGCCAACCCACCATGCGAAACGAGGGCTTGGGTGCAGACGTGGAGCACCACCATTCGGTTCGACCGCCCCGGGGCCCAGCGCAGACCGTCCTGCACATTTTCGCCCTGCTCGGCGCTGCCCTCGCGATCAGCGCCTGCACACCCGCGGATCCACTTGAGGGTATTCGTAGCCAACAGGCGGCAGGAAATTTCCAGGGAAGCCTCGAACCCCTCCGTGAGTTGGTCGCCACAGACCCATCCAACAGCGAAGCCAACTTACTACTCGGCCTCGCTCTCGTGCGAACGGGCCATGCCGGATCGGCCATCTGGCCCCTGCGCGTAGCCGTAAAAGACCCTGGCCTTGCCGTAGACGCTGGGTTGGTGCTCACCGAGGCCGCACTGCAGAGCCGGTTCAAGGACGAAGCCATCGAGGCTGCCGATGCCGTGCTCGCCATCGAACCGGATAACATCGCCGCTCTCGAAATGCGCATCGATGCGTATCAGGCTGCCGGCCGAAACGAGGAGGTCCTGGAAGAA
>CAWVXN010000658.1:0-1874 GCA_963933695.1 uncultured Myxococcales bacterium
GGAGACACTCGTGTGGGTCTTGCTGCGCACTTCGTTGAGCCGCTGGCGCTGAAAATTGGCGGCCTCTAGGTCGACAGGCTCCTGGCCGAAGCCCGTGTAGAGAACCTTGCGCGTTTTCTTGACCGGGGGTTGGCTCATGTGCTGGGTACAACTGAGATGGACCGTCACGTCGCCGGTGGACGTGGGGAGATCCACGGCCTCGAGATCCAACCCCGGCTGAAGACACGGCGCCGGCCAGATCAGGGCGCGGTGGCTTCCCGGCACTACGCGTAGCTGGCCGGAATCGGAATCGGCGCCGGTTACCGAGATGCCCACGGTCAGGTTGCAACACTCGTAGGAATGCCGACCCAGGCTGCAGTCCTTGTGCCAGGGCACGTCCGAAATTCCCTTGACCACGCCAATGGGCTTGCTCAGCGCGCCAATTCGGGTGCCCGGCTTGCGACTGCCCTGGCTGTGGGAAAGGCCCGGGATGCCGCCGATGCGCTGAAAACCCGGCTTGTCGATGAGTTCCCGGCTCACCTCCGAATAGCGGTCGAAACCCTCCATGCGCACCAATTCTTCGCGGCCGTCCGTGGTGGTCGCAAACCAGGCCCGGGGGTCTCCCTTTTCGAAATGAGGTGCGGCCACGGGAAAGTCGGCTTCCACTGCGGCCATCTCGGCCGCGCTGAAGATCCCCCGGATGTGGAGATACCCGTACTCTTCGAGAAACCCGCGCATGGCCTCATCGGTATCGTCCAAGCTGAAACTTCGGCGCTCCTCTTCGCTGAAAGTCACGTCGCCCCGGGCATGCATGCGCCGCCCATCGAGAGCTGCTCGCAGCACGAGCCACCAGTTAAGAAAATCGGGTAGCCCACCTTCGGGCATATCCAGCAGGTTGTTGCTCATGAGTGCGATGGGCGTGCTCTGGTCGTTGACGAGATCTATCAGTTGCTCATCCGAAAGGCGAACCCGAGGGCCACCGGAATGCCCTTCGGTCACCGCAACTCGATCGTCGGCCCAGGTCAGGGTCCAGGCCTCCCCTTCACATTCGACGCAAAAGTCAGTGATGGGAAGTTCTCGCGCACCGGGAGCGATGAACCCTTGGTGGGCATCCAGCAAGGCGGGCAGTGTTTCCAGGAAGAACGAACCCGCTTCCACCGGAGCCTGCTCGCTATCGACGCGCGTCCTTAGATCAACGGACATTGGGTTTCCCCCTACAAGACACACTCACTTGCCGAAGCCGGCCTTTGGTTTGACCTGTCGAGCATACCGAAATTTGAAATTTTCCGGGTGCCCGGTCTCAGCGGTCCACTTTCCAGAGAAGCCCGAAAGCCGCGAGAATCACGAGAATCCAAAGGCTGAACATCGCCAAATTGGCATCCAAGAAGCCAATGCGCTGAGCGACCCCATTGGGGTCGGTGAACGCACCTCCGTAGAGCGAGCGAGTCGCCGCCGCGACAAAGAAGCCCACCAGAGGGGCCGCGGTCAGAACCGCACCCGCGCGAACCGAAGCGATCTTGAGTTCGCGCCACATCAGTCCGAGCGCGAGAACCGCGATGATCGAATTTGTGGAAAGGAGCCAAACCGTATGCAGTCGCGCGTGACCGGTCCAAAGGGGATTCGTCACATGGGTCGAATTGAAATCCACAAGGGGGGGGACCACCGCCAGGAAAAGGGCAGGGGCAGTCACCAAGAGCCTCGCAAGCTTGATTCTTTTTTCGTTCATTCTTCCTCCTTAGACTCGCCACGGACACTTCTCCCGAAGTCGCTCTGTCTGGAAAAACCAGACTCCCCCGCTCGACCTGGGGTTTAGATGTCCTGCCCAAACACGATCTCGACTCCATTCGGATCCCGAATTGAAAAGTCACGGATGGAGTAATCCCTATCCCCGAGCG
>CAWVXN010000659.1:0-1872 GCA_963933695.1 uncultured Myxococcales bacterium
CGGATGACCATGTTCTCGAGATCGGTACGGGCTGGGGTGGCTTCGCGGTGTACGCGGCGGGTCGATACGGATGCCGGATTACGACGACAACGATTTCCGAACGCCAATACGAAAGGGCCTGCGAACGCGTGAAGGATGCAAATTTGTCCGATCGTGTCGACGTGCTCTTCGAAGATTATCGGGATCTGTCTGGCAGGTATGACAAGCTGGTTTCAATTGAAATGGTGGAGGCTGTCGGGCACGAAAAAATGGAAGAATTCTTTTCGGCCTGCAGAGACAGGCTCAAGCCCGGGGGCGTAATGGCGCTACAAGCCATTACCGCCCCAGAGAAGGATTTTGAAACCCAGGTGCGAAACGTCGACTTTATAAAGCGTTACATCTTTCCGGGTGGGGAACTCGTTTCGGTGGGCTCAGTGAATGAAGCCGCAAGCCGAAATTCCGGATTTCGGATGACCCACCTCGAGGATCTGACGCCTCACTACGCTGAGACTCTCCGGCGTTGGAGGGGCCGAATGCTTGAAAACCTGCCGCGGATGCGGGCTCTTGGTTTGGGGGAGCGCTTCCTTCGGATGTGGGAGTTCTATCTGTGCTACTGCGAAGGCGGGTTCGAGGAACGCTCAATTGGCCTTGTGCAGGCTGTACTTGAGAAGGACGGAACACGTCGTTCGCCCTTGTTGGGTAGCCTCTGAGGTAGGATCATTTCGCCGCGGCGGTCAGTGCGGAGTCCTTTTTTAGCAGGAGACTGGGGCCCCAATATTGGCCTCCTATATTGGGTCTCCCATACGTTTTGGGTCGGTGTAAGGGGGGCCAATAATGGGTGCCCCAGAAGGACTTGCAATTCTCCCGCCCGGTGGTTTAACTCTACTCCCGGAGGAGCCTTCGCGAATGCGTGCCGGTGTTGTCTGGATTCCCTTGCTGCTGTGCGTTGCGTGCGGTCCGCTCGACGAGTACCCAGGGCTGCGCCTGGGTGGCACCCCGAGCGCGCCGCCCGGGAGCTTTCTCTTCTTGCAAGACCACGAGGTCATTCAACTGGAGGCCTGGGGTCGAGTTTTTCCCCGGGTTGTCAATATTTGGGGCGTGGGTGCTTCCGATGCGCTTTATGTCTGGGGGGATCCCGATTCGGGCTGGGCCACCCGGGTGGCGGAGAGGCCCGGGGCCGTTCGTGTCCGACTTGGGGACGAGAGCTACGAGGTCAAAGCCAGCACAGTGACCGATCCCACAGAGAAGGCCCGGGTGGTGGCCGGCTACCAGGCGAAATACGGACCCAGCTTGCAAGAAATGTACGGCCGGGCCACCACGGTGGACGATTTCAGCCTGCTGTACCGGCTCAATTCGAGATGAGCTGAGCCGGGCCCAGCCCGGAGTCGCGTAGGCGCTCGAGCGACGAGCAATAGGACCGTCGAGGCCAGAGAGCCAGAAGAGATCGACCCTCCACACGCCAGGCATTTTTGGGAGTCCAGTGGTGAGCGCTTTTGATTACCTTCGGGCCCGCTCCGCCAGAAGTGCGCTCGTTTGATCCGAGATCGGCGCACCCAGAATGGCGGTCACGAGGTCGGTGAGGTGGCTGGCGAAAAGCCGGTCGTCTTTGCGGCGGGGGCTTTCGGCGCGGCGCGCAAGTTCGACCAACATAATTCGCATTGCCGTAAATCGTCGGTGAAGTGGGTCGACAGCGAGAGGCGAGAGGCAGGGCTCGACCATTGCTCGCCAACGATTCAGACTGACGGATGTGCTGATCGTCTCTATGGGGTCGACGCGGGGCCGGTAGCTGTTGACAAGCTCGGCGGCGATCCGGAGGTACGCGCGTCCCCCCTGCCGATCCGAAAGCTTCTCGGCCGCAGGGATAACCAGCGCGCTAGAAAAGACCGGTAGATC
>CAWVXN010000660.1:0-1859 GCA_963933695.1 uncultured Myxococcales bacterium
CGCCTCGATGCGCTCACCGATATAGAGGGCGTTGTCGCCCAGGGCGGGCAGGTTTGTTCCGAAGGCCACCGGCAGCCGCCAACGCACTTCACGGAGGCCTCGCGTAGAGTTTTCGACGCTTTGCTCGGGCGCCGGGCGAATGGCAAGGGAGGCCAACAAGCCCACGGCGAACGCGGTGATTACGGCGATCAGGGCGGCGGGATTGGACATGGGCTTTGCGGTCCTCGGCGTGGGCGGAGACGGGACTCTAGCTTCGCATCGGCGTTTCGATCGCGCCGAGTGGCGAAGGACGGTTTCCTTAGCGGGCGATGAGCGAGGCCGCGTAGTCCTCGGGGGCCTCCAGGCCCAACAAGTGGAGCACTGTGGCGGAAAGATGGGCGAGAGGGGCATCCCTCGCGTGGGAGGCGAATTGCAGGGGATAGCCCGGGGCGAAGAGGCATAGGGGGACCGGGTTCAAGGTGTGGCTGGTCTTGGCAAAGATCCTTCCGCTTTTGTCGCGTCGAGGATTTCCCGTCTCGCTGTCAAGGTCGAACATGCAGTCGGCATTGCCGTGATCCGCTGTGAGAAGAAGAGCCCCCCGGAGTTGTTGAATGACCGGGAGAAGGCGGCCGATCTCCCGGTCGACGCTTTCCACTGCGGCGACTGCGGCGTCCCGGTGACCTGTGTGCCCGACCATGTCGCCATTCGCGTAGTTGATTCGTGCATGGCGATGACGGCCGGTTCTGAGTTCGGTGATCAACTGATCCGTGATCTCGGCGGCCTTCATTTCCGGATGCTCCTCGAAGGGCCGGGTATCTCCGGGGATCTCGATGTACTTCTCGAGATTTGCATCGAAGAGTCCGCTTCGGTTGCCGTTCCAGAAAAAAGTGACATGGCCGAACTTCTGGGTCTCACTGATGGCCAGTTGCGAAACCTTGTTTCGGGCGAGGTGCTCACCCAGGGTTCGGTCGATGGCCGGTGGATCCACGAGAAAGCGCTTGGGTACCTGGAGGTCCCCGTCGTATTGCATCATTCCCGCATAGAGGACGTTTGGCCTGGGGCCGCGGGGGAAGTGCGAAAAGTTCTCGTCCTCGAATGCCTGGCTGATCTCGATGGCCCGATCCCCGCGAAAATTGCAGAGAATGACCGACGCATGGTCGCGAATGGGGCCTATCGGTGAGCCGTCGTCGGTGACGATGGTGAAGGGGGGGAGCCATTGGTCGCCGAGGCCGGGGTCTTCATCGCGTAGGGTCTCGATCGCTTGGCGCGCGCTGGCGAAGCCCCGGGCCTGGCCAAGGACATGAGTTTTCCAGCCCTTCTCGACCATGGGCCAATCCGCCTGGTAGCGGTCCATGGTGATGACCATGCGCCCGCCCCCAGAAGCGATGCGGTAGTCCCGATCCGGTCTGCCACTGATTTCGGACAGGAGATGTTCCAGCCCGTCGACGTATTCGAGAGCGCTGGTTTCTGCGACGTCGCGTCCGTCCAGCAAGGCATGCACCCGCACGCTCTCGATTTCCTCCTGATGGCAGCGCCGGACGAGGGCAAAGAGGTGGTCGATGTGGCTGTGCACGTTGCCGTCGGAGAGCAGGGCGATGAAGTGCATGGGCTCTCCCGAGGCGCGCACTCGGTCGCCGAGGGCCTTCCATGTCTCGCCGTCGAAGAGGCTTTTCGAAGCGATGGCCCCGGCCACCAACTTGGCGCCCTGGTCGAATGTGCGTCCGGCACCCAGGGCGTTGTGGCCGACTTCGCTGTTCCCCATATCGTTGTCGCTGGGCATGCCCACGGCCGTACCATGGGCGGCGAGCTGGGTGCTGAGGGCGGTGGCGCGAAGACTGTCGAGATGAGGGGTTCGGGCGAGCCAGACCGCATCGGATTCG
>CAWVXN010000661.1:0-1854 GCA_963933695.1 uncultured Myxococcales bacterium
GGGAATCTTCAGTTCCACTTCTTTGACGTGAACCACGAAGGGTGGCGCATCACCCGTGAAGCCCTACTTGAGGTTGGCTGCACGAGGCTCTTGCCGGGCCAACTCGAGTTGGAGATCCCCTACTCGCTTGATCTTTCTGAGCCCCAATCGGTGGAAGAATACGCATCGGTGATTGACACCTTGGACCTTGCTGTCTTCCAGAACTTTGATAATGAGATGGGAGAGGCAAAACACGTTATGCGGTCCAATATTGAACGCACGGCCGCAATTCTACCTGCGTCGTCGACTCTCATTTTGAGTGATCTCCACTACGCAGCGAATCGCTCCGAGGCTAATCACCAAGTTCTCCAAAGAATGTTGGCTCCATTTGGGGAAGTTCACGCCTGGAAGTCACCCGGCTCGAAGGGTGTAAGGGTTCCCTGGCCCACGGGGCCGATCAGATCGCACCTTCTCGTGGGGGACCCAGCTGAAATTGGCTTCGGGAGACCGCGGCTGGTGCCAAGAACTGGACACGATGCGAGCTTCCTTGTCATCAAAAAGCCAGCAGATGCCCAAGGTGTTCGAGACCAGGTCGCCTCCCCGCAGCGCCCGAGCCCGGCCCCGGCGCGCCTGGTTCGGCTGCGTCCAGTCCGACCGAAGGACGGATCGCCCCGGCGTTCGAACTATGCGCCCGGTGACGTGCTCGATGGGGAAGTGATCAAGACAACAACTACTGCGGTCGTGATCCGTTGCGACGATGGGGAAGAGGCGAGGATCAGCACAGACCACCTTGAACTCGGTCACCCGCCGGCATTTCCCATTGAGAGCTACATCGGTCGGCGCCTTAGCGCCGAGGTGACAGCGCATACGCCTCTGCGGGCGAGCCGTCGGAGTTATCTCGCCAAACGGATACAGGAGCTCAAGGAGGAGATTCGAAGAGATCCGGATGTCACAGCTTTTGTTCTGGACCGCCGGCCAGATGGTTCGCTTCTGGTAAGCGTGAATGGGCTTCCGGGAGTTGTTCCCGCCGAGGAGCTCAGTTGGAGGGGCGGGCGCGATGAAGTGGAGAGGTTCGGTCCCAACGAGGCGGTACCTCTGCGGTTTATCGGCTCTGTGGGAAATGTGCTGAAACTCTCGAGAAGACTGCGGCTCCCGGACCCGTTGACGAGGTTCCTTCAGGAGTTTGCCATCGGCGATCGGGTCTGTGGAACGGTGCTTTCCGTTCGTCATGATTTCGTCGACGTTGATGTCGCGAACGTTCGCGGCTCGATCCACGTAAGCGAGCTTCGGTCCTACTGGGTTGACGACCCATCCGGCGAGGTGATCCCTGGTGAGGAGCTGTGGATGACGCACATTGATCGACCCGAGGTGAGTGGGCGGGTCATCCCTGCCTTCTCGTTGATCCAGGATCATGATCGTGTGGCACCGTTCTTCGAGGCCGAGTGGAAGGCCTGGAACCTTGGTGACCAGGAGGAATGATGGCGAGAAAGAAGCCCGTCCCGGGGGACAAGCACTATCTGTTGTTCGACGAGTCTGCCGTCGTGCAGGTTGACCTACCGGGAGGAGACGCGACGTTGTACAAGGGCTTCCTGACACGTGCCGAGGCAGTCAGTTACCTCTCGAGGCTCGAGAGTGGGGGAGAGGCCATTACGTGGAGCCAGGAGACGATCCGGATGTTTGGCAAGGAGCACCCCCTTCCGAGGTTGACGGCGTGGTACGGAGACCCCGGGCGGGAATACACGTATTCAGGTATCAAAATGGAACCGCTCGCATGGACCGGGGTACTTGTAGAGCTACGTGACCGGATCTCCGAGCGAGTCGGGGCCCCCCTAAATTCGTTGCTGTGCAACCTCTACCGAGCCGGCAGCGACTGTG
>CAWVXN010000662.1:0-1853 GCA_963933695.1 uncultured Myxococcales bacterium
GAGCGGTAATGCCCGCCACATCCCCGCTCGCACGCCAGCCCGCCATCAACTGGCTACTCAGGGGCGATCGCCGGGTTCCCCCATCAGGCGAATTTTCCAAGGCGACCCGGGCGGCTTGGGGGTCAGAAAATCCCCATGCATACGTAGCGGCTTGCTGGAGCCGGGCATTCCAATCGCTGCTCTGACTCTTCGCCCATGCAAAGGCCCCCGGTGCATCGAAGCGCGCCCAGGCGAGCATGAAGACCCGCAGTTCCTGGTCGGTGATGCCCACCCTGCCCTCCTGAAGCTTGCCGAGAAAGTCTTCGAGGTTCTCCGAATTCATACCCACAAGGGAATCGGAAAACATGCCCGCGCGAAGCAGAAGATCCTCTTCGCCGAGCGCTGAAGCGAAATCGGGAGAACCGTCGCCTCTCAGTTCCGGCGCCAAGCTATAACCGAGGACAACACCCAGGCCAAGAAACCCGGCGCAGAGCGCCATCGATACTGCGTTCATAAATTTCTCCCTCGTGGTCGATTTCCTGGCCCGTATTGTTTTTGGGTCCGCATTATTTTTCGGTCCCTCTTCTTTCCCGGTCCATATTTTCTTCTGGCCCGAATTAGGCCGATTCAGGTCGGTTTTGCGCGGGATATGGGCTGAGAAATAAAGTAACACAGCAAGAGTTTTCCCTATAGAATAGTTCGACCACCGATCGCGGTTTCTGGAGGTCCATCGAAATGTGCCCGAAATATTTCTTCCGGAGTGGGCTCGTCGCGCTCATGCTGCTGGTGGTCGGTGGAGATGCCGCTTTCTCCCAAGAGAACCCCCTTGAGCCCACTGAAATTCTGGATGAGAGCGGCGAGGAGAGCGGCGGGAATGATGACGAGGACGATGGCTATGACGATGGCTATGACGAGGGCTATGACTATGACCTCGGCGAGACGCCCACCCGGGGAGCCGACGGCAATGTCATCGAAGAAATCCTGATCACCTCCCAGGCGCGCAATACCCACGATGAGCAGTCGATCTCCGAGACAAGCTTTAGCGCCTCGGATCTCAAGGCCATGCGAATCCAGGACATTTCGGACATCGCGCGTTTCACGCCGGGCCTCGAAATCAACACCGCCTTCGCGGCCTCCAACCCGACCCTCTTCATCCGCGGCATCGGGCTGAAGGATTACAACGCCAACGCGGCCGGGGCGGTTCCGATTTTCTTTGATGGCATGGCGATCAATTCGCCGGCGGGCCAACTCTTTCAACTCTTTGACGTCAAGAACGTCACTGTTTTGAAGGGCCCCCAGAGCGGACGCTGGGGAAGAAACGCCACGGCGGGCTCCATCATCGTCGACTCGAACCTGCCCGATGGGGATTGGAGTTCCTCCGGATCGCTCACCTACGGGTCCTACAACGATGTGGAAGTCGAGGGCGCAATCGGCTTCCCGATCATCGAGGACACGCTTTCAGGGAGGGTGGCCTTTACTTACCAGCAACGGGATGGCTACACGCGCAACGGGTGCGCGGGATGGGACCCAGTGGCCGCCGGCTACGGCGAAAAATCCCAAGCCAGGGCCAAAGAGCTTTATGCGAACCTTGCTCCCGAAAACACCGCTCGTGACTTCTGGAACAACCCGAACCAGTCGGGAAGGAAAAAAAGTCAGTTTGCTTGGGGGAACACCGCGTTGGCCGAGCAACTCAGTGACAGCGGAAATCCGTCTACCGGTAAGCAGCCCCGGTATGATGAAAACGGCGACCCTTTCTATATCCAATCGACCGGCTTCGACCAGGCCTATAGCACCGATCCGCGCTGCGTCGTCGATTCCCCTGGGATCGTCGTAACCCCGGCCGGAGAGCAGTTCAAAATCGACCGTGGCCTCGC
>CAWVXN010000663.1:0-1850 GCA_963933695.1 uncultured Myxococcales bacterium
CCCTTCAACCCGGCCCCTTTTTCAACCCGGCCCCTTTTTCAACCCGGCCCCATTGCCTCCAACCCGAGCCTCCAACCCGACCCGTTCACCCCAACTCGGGCTGGGTCAGTCTTCCGGCGGCTGCTGGGTCGCGATGGCAATGCCCTCGGCCCCGGCCTTCTGGGCCAGGTCCAGGATGTTCACCGCCTGGCCAAGTAGAACGTTCTGGTCCCCCTTGAGGACCACGACCTTGTCCTCGGCCACTTTCAGGGCGGCTTCCAAAGCGGCTCCGAGGTCCGCCTGGGCAACCGGCTCGGCGTTGACCTTGAGCAACCCAAGGGAATCGATCTCCACCGTCACGCCCTCGGGCGGCGTTTCTTCGGCGACTTCCGCCGAGGGCAGGTCGATGTTCTTGCCCTCCTCGTGAACCGCCGTGGTGGTCACCATGAAGATGATCAGCAGCACGAGAAAGATGTCCGTCAGCGGGGTGACGTTGATCTCGGCAACGATGCCATCGCTCTCTCCCGAGTCGCCTCCGCTGTCGATCAGGGACGCCCCCATCAGGATCGGTCGCCTTTTTCAGTTCCTGCTTCAGCGCCGTCTGCAGCGCTTCTCCCAGCGCCTCTCCCAGCACCTCTCCCTGCACCTCTCCCACCGCCTTCCCCAGCGCCGTCGCCATCCCGGGTGGCACCGGACTCGACGAAGAGAATCGCTTGAACCAGGCGCTCGGCGGCCCGGCCATAGGTCGCCGTAATCGAACCGACCCGGGTATTCAGGTAGTTGTAAAGGACCAGGGCCACGATCGCGACACCGAGGCCCGCCGCCGTCGCGATCAAGGCTTCGGAAAGGCTCGTCGCCACCACCGCGAAGCCTCCGCCGCCGCTTTCGGAAAGGTCCCCAAAGGCGCGAATGATTCCCACCACCGTGCCGAAGAGACCCACGAATGGGGCCAGGGAGCCCACGGTCCCAATGATCCAAATGCCCCGGCGCAATTCGCTGCCCATTTCCGCCCGGAGCGTGGCGAGGATCCGGTCGTAGTCGTCCACCGCGATATTTTGCCAGCGCAGGGCTTCGTGCATCATGGCGCCCACGGGCAATTTGGATCCGGCGCAGAGCGCCTGGGCGCCGTCGAGATCCGGGGTCACCAGGGTATCGATCACCCGGGTCGCCAGCGCGCGACTCTTGGCCTCGAGCCCGCGAAAGGTCCGGATGCGATCGAAGAAAACCCCCAGGGTGAGGATCGAGCCGATGGCCAGAGGAACGTTGGAGAGCCAGCCCATGATGAGCAGGTCGATAAGGTGGTCGGCGTTAAACATGATCCCCCGGCTTGTTCCCACGTGCACACATTGCCCGGCCACGCGTTCGCCGGCCCGGCGGATTCTCCTGACGTTACCCAACGCGCCCCGGCGTTGCATTGCCCGGCGGCACGCGCTGGGTCCCTTCGCTAGTTTCGCTCCGAGCCTGACCCGGTTGCCTCCCCCCGGCGTCCGGCTGCAGCGGAGCGTCTCCCCTTGAAACGGTCTCTCGTTATAGCGCCCCGGCGCACCCGCTCCCGGCGGCCCGCCTTGGCCTTCGCCGGCGGGCTTGCGGCACCCGCCGATGGCCCGGCCCGAGGCCCGCTGCCTCATTTTGGGCTTCCCGAACCCTCGGACCCCCGGGCCCGACGAAAGTCGGCGCTGATTTCGGCGGGGCTCCATGCCACCTTCCTGGTGGGCCTGCTTTTGGCTGCTCTGCTCGCGCCCCCCGAACTCATCGAGCGGATCATCCCGGTGCAACTCATGCCCGCCGCCCGGCCTATCGAGTTGCCCGGAACCACTGCCGAGCCCGCGCCCTCGGGCCCGCGCTCGGTGGGCGCCCGGCGGCCCAGCGCC
>CAWVXN010000664.1:0-1849 GCA_963933695.1 uncultured Myxococcales bacterium
CGATCACAGCGGTGGAGGCGCTGGGTGAGAGGGCGCTGGATCTGGGCGAAATCCTGACGGGGGAGGCCCGGACGATGGGGCGTCGTCTGGCAGCGATGGCCGGTTCGGTTCGCAGCAATGCCCCGCTGTGGCTAGTGGCCGGGGGGGAAACCGTGGTCACGGTGAGGGGGAACGGTCGAGGTGGGCGGAGCCAGGAACTAGGCCTGGCCGCGGGGCTGGAGTGGGAGCGGAACGGGGCGGGGCGGGGCATGACAATGCTCGCAGTGGGGACGGACGGCGCCGATGGTCCGACGGATGCGGCGGGCGCCATGGTGGAAAGTGGGAAGGGTGCGCTGGGTGCTGCTTCCCGTGAATACGCCCAAGCTCGCTTGGACGCGAATGACAGCTACGGTTTCTTTGCGCAAACGGAAGGGCTGGTCCGCACCGGAGCGACGGATACCAACGTCATGGATCTCGTTTTGATCCGCTTGGACGGTTCTTCTCACGAGTGATAGGTGGGGCGCAAGACTTCCCCTTTGACGGTCTGGCTCGGTCCAAGTGGCAGACTCGCTGGGAGTGTTCGATTCTTGCGTGCCCGGTAGGCCATCCGGGCTGGGTCCAGGCAAAGGAGAAGTATGCCGATCAGCGAAGATGAGTTCAGGAACTGCATGGGCGCCTGGCCCAGCGGTGTCACGGTGGTGACCAGCCGATATCAGGACAAAATCCACGGCATGACGGTGTCGGACTTTAGTGGAGCATCCCTCTCGCCCCCTTTGGCGGTGATTTTGGCCAATCGCGAATCGATCACCACGGAAATGATTGCCCAGGGAAAGTGCTTCGGGGTCAATATCCTGGCTGCCGACCAGCAGGGGCTCTCAAATCGCTTCGCGTCGAAAAAACTCGAACATGTGCGCTTCGAAGGTGTTGACTACGACACCGGGGAAACAGGAGCCCCGCTGGTGCGGGGGGCGATCGCGAACCTCGACTGTAGCCTTCACGCGACCTACGAAGCGGGCGATCATTTAATCTACGTGGGTTTGATCGAGTCGGTGCGTGTGCTGCCCGGTGAACCCTTGATCTATTGGAATGGGCGCTACTGCGGCGTCAAGTCCGAGCCCGAGGAGTAAGGGCAGGTGAGCCCCCTCCGGTTCATCGTTTACTCGGACTATCTTTGTCCATGGTGCTACAACGCCTCCGTCCGTTTGCGGGGCATCGAGGCCGAGTACGCTGGAGCGGTTGAGTTCGACTGGCGCAGCTACTTGTTAAGACCCGAGCGCCGCAAGCACGCCAATCCCGAAGCCGCCCAGGAGAAATTTCGCCTGTATACGGAGTCGTGGCTGCGCCCGGCGGCCGAGAGCGATAGCGGGCGGTTTCAGGTCTGGTCCAGCGATGAGGGCCCGCCCTCGCATAGCGTGCCCGCTCACGTGGTCAGCAAGGCCGCCAAGCGGCTGGGTCCCGAAGCCTTCTCGTCCATGCACGATCGGTTGATGGAGGCCTACTTCGGAGAAAATCGTGATATCAGCCGAATGGAAGTTTTGCGGGCGCTCTGGGGTGAGTTGGAACTTCCCGGGGAAGTGTTTGATGGGATTGATGGAACCGATGGTAGCGAGGGGTCCGAGTTGCTCGACGAAGTCTTGGCCGATCACCGGGAGGCACTGGATTGCGGGGCCACCGGCGTGCCCGCGGTGCGACTCGAGGGGAACCCGGCGGTGATTGTGGGGGCTCATCCCGTGGAACTCTATCGACGCTGGGTGGATCGGAGCCTCGACCGGCTTGGCCGCAAGGGAATAGATCCGAGTTGAGATGCCCGGCTGAGCTTTGCTTCGGCCCAGCATTCCACGGTGCATGGAGAAGATTGTGGGTTCCCCGG
>CAWVXN010000665.1:0-1848 GCA_963933695.1 uncultured Myxococcales bacterium
AACAGGCCCTTCGCGTCGACGACACCGACCCGGGCCTCTCGGTCCACCTCCCCGAGCACTTCACCCGGGCCGAACCCATGCTCCGAAGCACCGGGGACGCTCGGCCGCGCATGGCCATCCTGCGGGAACAGGGAGTGAATGGCCAGATCGAAATGGCGGCGGCCTTCGACCGGGCGGGCTTTGAATGC
This sequence comes from uncultured Myxococcales bacterium, assembly GCA_963933695.1. Classification (GTDB taxonomy): domain Bacteria; phylum Myxococcota_A; class UBA9160; order UBA9160; family UBA4427; genus JAZXM01. The sequence continues at coordinate 189 of CAWVXN010000665.1, forward strand.
GTCGATGTCCACATGAGCGATCTACTGGGAGGCCGCAGCCAACTGAGCGACTTCAAGGGCCTCGCTGTGTGTGGCGGGTTCTCCTATGGCGACGTCCTGGGTGCCGGTGAGGGGTGGGCGAAGTCGATTCTTTTCTCCGCACCGGTCCGCGACGACTTCGAAGCGTTTTTCGCCCGCCCGGACACCTTTGCCCTCGGAGTCTGCAACGGCTGTCAGATGCTCTCGAACCTTCACGAACTGATCCCCGGGGCCGAGCACTGGCCCCGTTTCGTACGCAATCAGTCCGAGCAATTCGAGGCTCGGCTCTCTTTGGTCGAGATCCAGGCCAGCCCCTCGATTCTGCTGCGCGGAATGGAGGGTGCCCGGTTGCCCATCGCTGTCGCCCATGGCGAGGGGCGCGCAGAATTCACCGAGGAGAGCAGCGCCGGCGACCTCGAGGCGACGGGCCTGGTGGCGGTGCGCTTTGTCGATCACCGGGGCGCCCCCACTGTGCACTATCCCGAAAATCCCAACGGGTCGCCGGGCGGGATCACGGGGCTGACCAGTCGCGATGGCCGGGTCACCCTGATGATGCCCCACCCCGAGCGGGTCTTTCGAGCCGTGCAACACTCCTGGCGGCCTCAGGGCTGGACCGAGGACGCGCCCTGGATGAACCTTTACCGAAACGCCCGAAACTGGGTGAGTTGATCCGGTCACCGGATCGGCTTCCCCGCGGAGCAAAGAAATGGATCACTCGTCCCTAAAAGCAATATCGCCGGTGGATGGCCGCTATGCGGGCAAGCTCGACGCTTTGCGTCCCATTACCAGCGAGTTTGGCCTGATCCAGCGACGGGTACGCGTAGAGGTTCGCTGGCTCCAACATCTGGCCAACGAACCGGGAATCGCCGAGGTGCCCGAACTCTCCTCAAAGGCGCGCGAGTTCCTCGAGAACCTTCAGGCCGACTTCAGCGAAGCCGATGCCGAAAGGGTCCAGGAAATCGAGCGGCGAACGAACCACGACGTCAAGGCCGTGGAGTATTTCATCAAGGAACGGATCCAGGGCCTGGCCGAGCTCGAAGCCATCACCGAATTTGTTCACTTCGCGTGCACCTCCGACGACATCAACAACCTGGCTTATGGGCTGATGATTCAAGAGGCCCGAGAGCGCTGCCTACTCCCGGAGATGGACGACGTGATCGGGGCGATTCGAACCCTGGCCGAGGCCCATGCCGATCAGCCCATGCTCTCGCGCACCCATGGACAGCCGGCCTCCCCCACGACCCTGGGCAAGGAATTGGCCAACGTGGTGGCCCGTCTGGCCCGCCAGCGGCAGCAGGTGGCCGAGGTCTCCGTGCTGGGCAAAATGAACGGCGCGGTGGGCAACTACAACGCCCACCTAGCCGCCTATCCCGAACTGGATTGGCCGCGGATCGGCCAGGAGTTCGTCGCGGACCTGGGCCTGGAACCCAATCCCTATACGACCCAGATCGAACCCCACGACTACATGGCCGAACTCTTTCACGCCCTCTCCCGCTTCAATACCGTTTTGTTGGACTTCGATCGGGATATCTGGAGCTACATCTCCATCGGCTACTTCCGCCAGCAAACCGTCGAGGGCGAAGTCGGGTCGTCCACAATGCCCCACAAGGTTAACCCCATCGATTTCGAGAACAGCGAGGGC
>CAWVXN010000666.1:0-1845 GCA_963933695.1 uncultured Myxococcales bacterium
CGTGTGCTCTTCCGATCTAGGAAGCCCTGGCGCGCAAACAGTGGATGCCGGCCTTGGCGGATGATGAGATTCCAGAGATGCTCGCCCTGGGAAGGCAGGTCGCCGAGGCCGAAAAATAAAATGGACTGGAGAGCAAGGCCAAAATCACGTTGGCCGCGCCTGTCGGCGTCCGGCTTCAACGGGGCGTAGGCGCGTGGGCGCGTAGGTGCCCGTAGGTGCCGTAGGTGCCGTAGGGGCGTAGGGGCGTAGGGGCGTAGGGGCGTAGGTGCGTAGAGGCGTAGAGCCGTAGGGGTGTAGGTGCGTATTCCTGGCCGTTGAGCGCGAGGGCTACCCGCCGCTCACCCGGCGATCGGAATCGCCCCAATATTTCTCGCGCAACTTGAACTTCTGAAGCTTTCCGGTCGCGGTGCGGGGCAACGCCTCGATGAACTCGATACTGGTGGGGCACTTGAAGTGAGCCAGTCGGTCGCGGCAGAAGGCGATGAGTTCGGCCTCCTCTATGGAGTGTCCCGGTCGCGGGACAACCAGGGCCTTTGGGGTCTCGCCCCATTTTTCGTGGGGGACTCCGATGACCGCGCACTCGAGCACCCCGGGATGCTGATACAGGGCGTCTTCGATTTCGGGTGAGCTGACATTTTCTCCTCCGGTGATGATCACGTCTTTCTGTCGGTCGACGATGTGAATCGACCGGGTTTCGTCCCAGACAGCCAGATCCCCAGTATGGAAGTAGCCGTCGTAAAGCGCGGCATCCGTCGCTTCGGGTTGCTCGTAGTAACCGCCAAAGACTACGTTGGAGCGAACGCAGATCTCGCCGATTTCGCTGTTGTCCATGGCGACCGGCTCTCCTTCCGAATCGAGGACTGCGAGGTCTACCCCGATGCCGGGAATTCCCGCCCGGGAGCGCCGAGCGAAATCGTCCGCTGGGGTGTGGTGGTCGGGGACGCTGGTGGTGAGAAAGGGCGAGGTTTCCGTGAGACCGTAGAGCTGGATGAAGCTCCAGCCGAGTTCGACTTCCAGACGTTCGATGAATGCCGCAGGCGGCGGTGCGCCCGCGACGGTGAAGCGCGGATTCGTCGAAATATCGAAGGCATCGCGGTCGGGGAAGTCGAGGATGGTGCGAAGTACCGCGGGGGCCATGCACGCGAAGGTCACGCCCTCGTCGGCAATCAGCTGGAAGATTCGGCGATCTTCCACGGCCCGCAGCACCACATGGGTGCCGCCCATTCCGGTCAGCGCATAGACGCCGCCCCATCCGTTGCAGTGGAACATGGGCAATGTCCAGAGCTCGACGTCATCGTGCCGGATGCCCAAGTGGGCGATCAGGCTGTAGGCGTTGATGTAAAGATTGCGGTGGGTGAGCATCACGCCCTTGGGGCGGGCCGTTGTTCCCGACGTGTAGTTGATCGAGACCACCTCGTTCTCATCGATTTCGAGGCGCGGAGGCGCCGAGGGCTCGGCCTTCGCGAGGAGGGTCTCCCAGTCCTGCCAGCCCGGCGAGGGCGGCGCGCCGTCGTCTCGCGCGACGATCCAGTCCCGGACGTTGGGCAGGCTGCTGCGGATTTCGTCGACGACGGGGGCGTACTCCCAATCGACTAGGACCGTGCGGACCCCGGCGTGATTGAGGATGTACTCGTGTTCGGCACCGGCGAGTCGGTAGTTGAGCGGCACCAGGATCGCCCCGATCTGGCTGGTGGCATAGAAACTCTCAAGAAAAAAATGCGAGTTGGGCGACAAGATGCAGACGCGATCGCCGCGCTCGACGCCGAGATCCAGCAAGACCCGTGAGAAACGGTTGACGCGTTCGCCGAGGTCCGCGTAGCTGAGGCGGAGATCACCATCGACGAT
>CAWVXN010000667.1:0-1835 GCA_963933695.1 uncultured Myxococcales bacterium
GGGCGAAGGTGCCTCCTCCAGCGGGCCCAATGCACCCAACCCGGGGCTACAAGTACACCTGCTTCGCCTGTGGGTTGAAGTTCTACGACATGAATCGGCCCGAGCCGACCTGCCCGACCTGCGAGGAGGATCAACGCGATCGGCCGCTGAACGATAAGCCGCCGGCTCCGGCGCCGCGCAAGGCCGCGGCGGTTCGTCCCATGGCGCCTCTGTTGGACGAGGACGAAATCGCCCCTGCCGACGACCACGCATCGGGGGGGGATGATGCCCAAGGCAGCGCCCAGGACCCAGCGACCGCGATTTTCGACGATCCGGGACAGGCCACCGAGACCGACGAAAGCTAGCCGCTCAAAGCCCGGGAACGCCCGATTCAAAATTCGGCGGCGCGAGGCTTCAGGGGCTCTTGGCGTTCCCGGCGTCCCGACGAAAAAGCCGCTCAATGTGCACTCGGAGCCCTGCCAGGGGCTGGCTCCGGCGTTTGATCTCGGCTTCGATTTCCCGCAGTCGGGCTTCGGCCTGGGCAAAGTCCGCCTGAGCACTTCGCAGGCCACCGGCCTTGGTCTGGCTTTGTTCCAACGCCCGGACTCGGTCGGCAAGGTTAGAGATGTCAGAATTCTGCCGACGGGGGCGATCCTGAGCGCTGCGCTTTTCGCTAAAAGCTGACCGGCTGCTCTCCCTTGCCTGGTCATAGGCGGCCTGAAGAGCACTCAGATCGGGCGTCGAATAGCTGGAAAAGGGCATGTTGCGGTGGTTCTTGAGGTCGGCCTGGTAGCTGCGAAAGTAATTCCAGCCACCGGCGCTGAGCAGGACGATCAAAAGGAAAACCATCCAGTTCACCTGGCCTCGCTGTCGTCGCTGGCGTCTCGAGATTCTATCCATGCCTCTCCTCGTCTTCGTCCTCGTCCACGGGCATGGCGCCTCTCGGCCCGGACTGGGGGCGCGCCAGGAACTCCCGCAATTGTGTTTGGCTGGGCAATCCGGCCTGGGCCCCCAAGGCCGCGCACGAAAAGCTCGCCACTGCATTCGCCGCGTCCAGAGCCTCCCGGGCCCCGTAGCCCTTCAGAATCGCCCAGATCAGTCCCGCGTGAAATGCATCCCCCGCCCCCGTCGTGTCGCGAACCTCGCCCGAGAAAGCTGGAGCGTGGATTCGGTGGGGACCGAATGCGGCGCGAGCGCCGTCGGCTCCGCAGGTCACCACCGCCAAGCGCCCCCCCCAATGGGTCAGTTTCTCGAGCCCAGCAGCGGGCGAGTCTCCTTCCGCCCAGGCTCGAGTAAATGATTCAGAAACCACCGGGAAATCCACCCGGCCGAGCAGTTTTTCGATGCCGTCCACAGGGTGGTCTGCGTCGAGGACCACGGGAACCCCCGCATCCCGAGCCACACCCGCGGCCCAGAGGCTCGCCTCGAGATCGCTGGTATCAACATGGAGTAGGCGTGCTTTTTGGACGCTCCGACGATCCAGCCGATCCAGGGCCACCCTGAGGTCTGGGTCGGTTTGGGCGAGAACGCTTCTCTCGCCGTCCCCATCCCGGATCAGGATCTGAGCCTGGCGCGTGGCAGCCCCGGGGATGCGCTGCACACCGGATAGATCGATCCCCGCTTCTCGCAGAGGGACCAATACGCCATCCCCCGCCGCATCGGCGCCGACTGCCCCGATATACGCCGAGCGCAAGCCGAGTCGTGCACACCCCAGCATGGCGCTGGCCACCTGGCCGCCGGGGCAGACGGTCGATTCTAGGATCTCTTGTTTCTGTCCCGCCGCTGGCCATGCATGGATCCGGTTCAACCGATCCAGGGAGTTTTCGCCCAGTCCCACCACGTCGAGTTCGTGCCCC
>CAWVXN010000668.1:0-1813 GCA_963933695.1 uncultured Myxococcales bacterium
CGGTTCGCGGTTCGCATATGCGGTTCGCATATGCGGTTCGCGTAGGCAGATCGGTCTCGGGTGCCGAGGTTCGAGCGCTTAGTCGACGAGTTTGAGACCGATCACACCCGCGAGTTCTTCCAGGGCCTGCTCCGGGCGATCGACTTTGATCGTCGTCATGCCGAGGGCTCGGGCCGCCTTGAGGTTGCTGCCGATATCGTCTAGAAAAACCGCCTCGGAAGGCGTTACGCCCAGCCGCTCGCAGGTCAGGGTATAGATGCGCGGGTCGGGTTTGCGCAGGCCCTCCACGCTGGACTCGACAAAGACATCGAAGCGGTCGCTAAGAACCCGGGTCCCGTCGTTGGTCCCGCTCGGTCCCGCATTGGCTTCGGCCCCGTCAGTGCCCCTGTCGGAGCCCTTGTCAGTGCCCTTGTCAGAGCCCTTGTCAGAGCCCTTGTTAGAGCCCTTGTCACCGCCCTTGGCGTCGTGATTGGCGCCGTGATCGGCGGCATCGTCATTCGCCCAGTTGTTGGTCAGAGCTGCGGTCAAGAAGCCCTCGGCGCGGATCCGGCGAATGGCTTCTAGCATGCTGGGCCGGGGCAGGGTGGCGGCTGCCATGTGCTCGAACATGGTCCGAGCCGAGAGGGTCTGCCCCGCGGCTTGGCAGTCGCTTTCGAAATCGGTGTAGAAGGTCTCCATGGAAATTTCGCCGCGCTCGAGCCTGGACCAGGCGCCGTCGGGTGAGGTGTCGGCGACGACGCGATTTACGAAATTCGCGGGAATCCCGAGTTCGCGTTCGTAGGCCGCGATGGCGTGAAGGGGCGAGCCGAGAACGACGCCGCCGAGATCGAAGATGATGGCTCGAATCGTCATGGGGTGCGGAGCCTAACAGGCTCATCCCGAGCGGTGTGTAGACCGGCAAGAATTTTTCGGACCTCGGCGAATCCGGCCAACTCATTCGCCGTGGCCCACTGGGAACCCACTCCCCCGGCAAGGCCGCCCAGGAAGCCGATGCCCCCGATGCCCAGGGCTAGCCGAGCCAGGAAGCTTCGGCGTTGTTCCCGTACCCGCCAGCCGCCGCCGCCCAGGAGCAGGCCCGCGCCCAAGAGAGTCCCGGATTGACTCAGTTCTCGGCGCCGACGGACTCGCGCGGCCTCTTCGCCTGCGCGCAACTCCGACTCGGCGTGGGCCAGAGCCGCTGGAGTCGGCGGCGGCCACGCCCGGGGTGGCCCGGCGGCTGGGCGCGGGACGAGTTCCAGATCGGCGACGAGTCCGGCGTGGTCCGAGTACGTGCCGGGTTCACCGTCGAATTCGAGGCCGCGGTCGTAGGTGCGCTCGAGGCTAAGGGGGCGAAGCTCGGTTTGCCGGCCGCTGCGGGAGAGGATCAGATCGATTCGGGACTCCCGGGCGTCTTCGCCGCGATAGGGATGGGCAGTGAGGCAGGTGGGCTCGCGCCGGTCCAGGGCGACGGCCAGATCGCTCAAATCCCCAATGCCGCCCAGGATTTTGTAGGCGTTCTCGCCCTCCTCGGAATTGAAGTCGCCAGCGGCCACGACCGGGGTGGAGAGCTTGCGCACATGGGCCGCGAGTTGAACCGCCTGGCCTACCCGAATGCCCAGGTTTTCGTCGGGGCTGCCCGGCGCGTTGTATCCCGCCTGGAGGTGGGTGTCGATGAAGGTCACCGGGCCCTGGTCGGTGGCGAGTTCGAGGCTCACGAAGCCCTTGCCCCCGTAGAAATCGGCCTGTTGGGGTCGTTGGGGGAGCCCGGCCAGGCGAAACAGGGTGAAGTGACGCCGGTTGACCGGTAGTCGGCTCAGCACCATCAACCCGCTGC
>CAWVXN010000669.1:0-1805 GCA_963933695.1 uncultured Myxococcales bacterium
CCTCGAGGAGATCACCCGCATTGTTACCTCGCCCCATCAGCTTGCCCGGCGCGGGCTCCGCCCAAATCCGCTGGGGCGGGCGCGCAGGCCCCGAGTCATCGGCAGTCATCTCTAGATCCTTTCCCGGAGCGATTCGGCTTGACGATGGGCGAGGGCCATGGCGGTGAACATGGGATTGACCGACGGACAGCGAGGGAAAATTCCGGTGTCCGCAATATAGAGATTGTCGAATCCGTGGCAGAGACCGTCTTCATCCACCACGCCCCGGGACGCGTCGCCATGCATCCGGGTGGTACAGAAGACATGAGAACTCGCCGTCACCAAATCGCCCGGACGAATCGGATAGTCGCGCAAGACCTCGGCCTCTTCAGCGGAATGCAATTCGTCGGGCAAGCCGTGGACCCCGGGCAGAATCTTTTCGGCTCCGGCGGCGAAAAAAATTTGGGCAAGCACATGAATCGAACGCAGCATCACCTTCATGTCCTCGGGATGAAGTCGCCAGCGAATCGCCGGATTCATCGAACGGAAACGCGACTTCACGCTTCCCTTAGAGCGATGGGTGCTCGCGATCGCATCCCAGACCGCTGTCCTCGGGAGTTCACCGAAGTGCTTCACCAATGCGTCGCCCACCCCGGGCATACGCACCGCCAGTGCAGCCGGCGCCGACCACATGGTTTCGAGCTTGAATCCCTCTTTCAGAAAGGCCAGGGACTGGTAGCTCTGGGTCCCGCCGAAAATCGGGTTCAGTGCCTGGGGAAAAATACCCGCCACCGCCGAACCCGGATGGAATTGAAGGTTTCGGCCCACCTGTCCCGACGCGTTGGCCAGGTCTCCGCTCTTTTGCAGCAGCACCGGCGTCGCCATGCAACCCGCGGCCAGGACAACCCAGCGCGCACGAATTTTGAAGCGGTGGGAAGTCCGTCCGCTGAAGGGTTCAACCACCTGCCCCTCCACGCCTTGCACCTTTCGCCCCTCACTCAGAACCCGCTGAACCTGGAGCGACGTCAGAACCCGGGCCCCGAGTTGGATCGCCTGGGGGATATAGCTGATGTCCATGCTCTGCTTGGCCCGAGCGCGACAGCCCGTGTAGCACTCCCCGGAACCCCGACAGCCCCGGACATTTCGATCCACCGGTTCACTGGAGATCCCCAGGGCGTCGCATCCCTGGCGAAAGAGCAGGTTCCGCGGACCCTGAACATCCTCGGGGGTCGGCGCGATCCCGAGAAACTCGCCCACCGCATCAAAGTGCGGATCGAGGTCCGCCCGGGTGGTTCGTTCGAGGTCGAAGCGCGTGGACCACTCGTCGAAGATGAAGCCTGGCGGGCGAACGCACATGGCCGAATTGATCAGTGAGCCACCGCCCAAACAAATGGCTTGAAGAACCGGCATGAGGGTGCCCGTGGTACTTCGCAGTCCGCCCTCGCGCATGGTCCGCGCCATGGAGATATTGCCATCTGGGCTGAACTCCTGGGGCGTAAAAGGCGGACCCTCCTCCACCAGAATCACCCGGTGCCCCGCCTTGGCAAGCTCGTAGGCCACCACCGAACCGGACGGCCCGGAGCCCACCACCACAACATCGGCTTCCTCCGTAAAATCCCGGGCCTCTCGCACATAGTCGGAGAAGACACGCACCTCACCGCCGTTATCGGGGTTTTCGCTCATGAAGTCTCCTGGTCGACACCGGGAATCAGGGGTGGGGCGAGGGGCGGAGAGAGGGGTGGGGCGGGGGGGGATATGGTATTGTATTGTACTGTATTGTGTCCCCTGTCCCCATGTCCCCCTGTCCCCCTGTCTCCCTGTCCCCC
>CAWVXN010000670.1:0-1802 GCA_963933695.1 uncultured Myxococcales bacterium
AAGGGGAGAGCAGGACAGCGCTGATCCGCAGGGCCTCGCAACAGGTATACAAAGTGGTGCGGACCGACTCCTCGCCGCCTTCCTGCTTGGCCACCTTCCAGGGTTCTCGGCGCTCGAGATAGCGGTTGGTTGCATCCACCAGGCCGAAGATGGCCTCAAGGGCCCGGTGGCATCGGTTTACGCGCATCTCCCGATCCACCGTATCGGGAAGGCGGCTCGCCACTTCGATGATTTCCCTCTCGAGGTCGCCGATGGGACCGGGCTCGGGAACGCTGCCCTCGGTGAATCGTTTGACCATGTTCAGGGTTCGGCTGACCAGGTTTCCCAGGTTGTTGGCCAGGTCCGAATTTATCCTTGTGACCATGGACTCCTCTGTGAAGTTGGAGTCGACACCAAAGGACATGTCGCGCAGCAGGTAAAAGCGAAACGCCTCGAAACCGTATTTCTCGTTCATGTCCACAGGCGAGATCCTGTTGCCCAAGCTCTTGGAAATTTTCCGGCTGTCGACGTTCCAGTAGCCGTGCACGTTGAGATGGCGATAGGGCTCAAGGCCGATGGAGCGAAGCATGCACGGCCAGAAAATGGCGTGGGGCTTGAGAATGTCCTTGCCGATCACGTGCTCGGCTGAGGCCCAGAGAGAGGGAAAGTCAGGGCCATCCGGGTAGCCGATGCCGGTCAAGTAGTTGATCAGGGCGTCGAACCAGACATAACAAACGTAGCCCTCGTCGAAGGGCAACTCGATTCCCCAATCGAGGCGTGTTTTGGGGCGAGAGATGCAGAGATCGCTGCCGAGGCCGCTCTCTTCCTTGAGCATGGAGAGAACTTCGTTTCGGTAGCGATCCGGGCGAATGAAATCGGGGTTGGCCTCGATGTATTCCCGGAGCCAGGAGAAGTGCTGACCCATCTTGAAAAAATAATTGGCTTCCGCACGTTTTTCGGGCGCGCGTTCGTGGTCGGTGCACAGTCCGTCCTCGAGATCTCGATCGGTGAGGAAGCGCTCGCATCCGACGCAATAGAGCCCTTCGTATTCCTTGAACTCGATATGGCCGGCATCGTAGACAGCCTGAAGGATATTTTGGACCACGGCTTTGTGGTCGGCATCGGTGGTTCGGATGAAGCGGTCGTAGCGAATGCCCAGGTCGTCCCAGGTTTCCCGGAAGGCCTTGGCGTAGTAGTCGGCCACCTGTTGGGGTGTTTCCTGGCGCTCGGTCGCGACTTCGAGAACTTTCTCGCCGTGCTCGTCGCTGCCGGTGAGAAAGAAAGTACGTTCCCCCGCCAAGGCGTGGTAGCGGGCGAGGGTGTCCGCGAGCACCGTCGTGTAGGTGTGGCCGAGGTGAGGTTCGCCGTTGATGTAATAGATCGGTGTCGTGACGTAGAAAGTGTCGCTCATGAATGGACTGCGCTCCGGATGGCGAACAAGCCTCTCTCCGCCGTCATTTGGCTGTTTGTATTTCGCCGGGTAAGTTCGCGTCGGCATTGCAGCACCGTGCGGTAGGCGTCGAGTTCATCCTGGACCGGCCTCTGGCCCTGAGCCACTGCCCGGAGGATGCGGTCGTGGAGCCAGTCGCAACCCACCTCGAGAAGCTCATCCACCTGGCCCACAGTCACATCTCGCTTGCCCCGGTATTCCTCCGCCCAACTCAGAAGTTCGGGCATCCCCAGGGCATGAATCCCGTCGAGGCGCTCGACGATGGAGCGCACACCCTCGGGTTCTTCGGGACTCCTGAGATCCCGGCTGGGCGGGGAGGGCAGGGGGACGCGGATGCAGCGCGAACGAATGGTGACGAGCAGGTCGGAAATCG
>CAWVXN010000671.1:0-1798 GCA_963933695.1 uncultured Myxococcales bacterium
GCTACCAAAATGTTTGATGTCCTGGCCCGTGAGGACATCAATATTCAAATGATCAGCACCAGCGAGATCAAAATTTCCGTGGTGATCGACGAGGCTTTCGCCGACGGCGCCGTGAAGGCGCTTCACGAAGCCCTGGTGAGCAAGTCCACCTCGGATTAACCGGGATTTGGCGGAGGGCCGAGCGCGTCCGGGGCCCAAGGCTGATCGCTTTTTGCTGCGTCCCCTGTGCCGTTATCACGCCCACTGCCCATTTTTTCCACTCGCCATTATCCCCACCGCCCATTATCCCCACTGCCCATCACCTCCACCGCCCATCACCTCCACTGCTCATCACCGTCGCTCCGAGCACCGCCACTGCCGATCGGTGCCACCGATCACACCGCCCATTACCCGCTGCTGCCCATCAGCTCCCCCTTTAATTCTCACGCCCAGGGGTCCCGGTCAGGCACTTTTCTGCGTTCCATTGCTCGGCCGATGACTAAATTCTCAAGGGGCGAGCGTGCTGTAAGCCGCGCTGGGCCCGGCTTTTTTGTAGCCCTGGTGCTCTGGGGGATGGCATTTTTTTTCGGTCCCCAGTGCGTCACGGGCTGTGTTCGGGAATCGGTCTGCCCATTTCCGGCCCATGGCTCTCGGCGAGCCGGGGGCCTGGTCGAGGTGACGTGTTTCGAGGTGCCCGGTCAGGGCCCGGCGCTGGAGGGAGCGGCTCGATTACTCTTCGGCCTGCCCTTGGATCTGAACCGCGCGGATTCGATGGCGCTGGAGAGCCTGCCCAGCATTGGCCCCGCCCGCGCCGGGGCCATCGTGCGTGAGCGGTGCAGGGACGGATTCGAGAACCTCGAGGCGTTGGTCCGGGTCCACGGGATCGGGCGGCGCACGGTGGAGGGGCTGAGGGGCTGGGCGGTGGCCGAGTCTGCGCCCGCCTGCCCCAAGGCGGATTCGGGGCCCGAATAGGGACGGGGCCCGGTTTGCGCTCCCTCTTTCGTTGATCCGGCCTGGGCTCGAGCAACCGTTGCCCGGAACGCGAGGGCCCGCTTGACCCCCGTCGGGCCGGGGGGTAGGGTCATCGAACTTTCCCGGCGCGATGAGGCGCGGATTTCGAGGCGCCTCTTTCCGGGGCCTCTTCCATGGGCCTTTTACGGCCTCATGACCCCAGCGAGGAACTGCTTTCGTCCCGATGCGTATTTATCTCGATCACAATGCGACGACTCCCGTGCGGGCCGAGGTGGTCCAGGCGATGACCCAGACACTGGCCGACGTCTACGGGAATCCCTCGAGCGGTCATGCCGAGGGGGATGCGGCGCGTGCGCGGATTGAGGCTGCTCGCGAAGCGGTTGCGCGATGCCTGGGGGCGTCGCCTTCGTGGGTTTACTTCACCGCCGGCGCCAGTGAAGCCAATAATGCAGTCCTGATGGGATTGCTCGAGGAAGGGCCCGGCCACCTGGTCACGAGCAACGTCGAACACCCTTCGGTGGAGGAACCGGCTGCCCGTCTGGAAAGCGCCGGGATGCAGGTGACCCGGGTCCCCGTGGACAAAGAAGGCCTGCTGGCCCCGGAGGCAATCTTCGAGGCGCTCCGTCCCGATACGCGACTGGTCTCGTTAATTTGGGCAAACAATGAAACCGGGGTGGTTCAGCCCATTGAGGCGATCGCCGAGGGTCTGGCATCTCGGGGCGTACGGTTGCACGTGGATGCGACCCAGGCCGTGGGAAAGTGGCCCGTCGATCTCGGCCGGTTGCCCGCGGACTATCTCTCCTGTTCGGCCCACAAACTGGGCGGACCCAAGGGAAGCGGTTGCCTG
>CAWVXN010000672.1:0-1789 GCA_963933695.1 uncultured Myxococcales bacterium
CAGCCATGGGCGATCCGACGCGACGGACAACGCCAGCCAGCTTTCCGCGCCCGGTGTACTTCCCGCACAGGGGTAGAGGCCTTGAGGAGCCGCTAGGGGTGAGCGATTGCCATCGCGTTCCATGACTTCGCCGTGGGCGCTAAAGCGTACGATTTGTTCGGCGGCGACATTCAGCGCGCTCTCCACCATTGTGCTCTCTACGTGCCGGGCTTGGTGGCCTTCTTCGTGTCGATCGGCCTGGGTCACGAGAAAGGCAAAGGCGGCATGCATCCCGGCGATAGGGTCACAGGGCCCGCGTGGGATCCGGGGCTGGTCATGGCTGTGGCCGGTGAGCCAAGCCAGCCCGGAGAGTTGCTCCATGGTCTGGGCGAAACCGGTGTTGTCCCGCCAGGGCCCGGAGAGTCCGAATGCGGGCATCCGCATCATCGTTGCCCGGGGATTGAGGGCGCGAATGCGCTCCCAGGTGAGACCGAAATTGTCGAGCACCCGGGGCGTATAATTCTCGACCACGGCATCGCTCTTCTTTATCAATCCCTCGAGAAGTGCGTGCCCCTTGTCGGTATTCAGATCGAGGGTCACACCCAGCTTGTTGGAGTTGGCCTGGAGGAAGTGTGGGCTCGCCTCCCACCAATCCGGGTAATGGCCGGCCATCATGCCTCCGACCATGCGCATGCCATCCGGCCGACCGGCGGCCTCTACGTGAATGACCTCGGCGCCAAGGGACGCGAGGATGTGGGAAGCCGAGGGCCCGGCCCACCAAGCCGTCAGGTCAAGGACACGAAGCCCTTCCAAAGGCAGCGCGGGATCCCGGCCACCTTGCTGGGTTTGGGCGCCGTGGTTGCTTTGAGCGGGGGTCTTCTCGGGTTTCTCCGCACGCGGGGCAAAGCTTGCAGAGGCGGTATGGGCGCCGAGATCGGGTGCGAAGCCCGGTCTCGGGGGGTCAGCATGATCGATCCGGTAGGGAATACGGGGTTGCATGAAATCGCCGGTCGCGTCCGGGATGAAGGCCCCGCGTTCCGCCAGGTGGGGATGGGACAAGACGGTTTGGCCATTGCCGATGGGAGCCACGGGGATCCGGAGCAGGGAAGCTTTTTCGATCACTTCCGCCGTTGTGTGTGTGCTCAACCAGGCATGAATGATCGCGTTCCACTCCTCGAAGCGCATCAATCGACCGGCGAACTGGGCGAGTTGTTCGTCCTCCTGGAGATCGACCCGGTCGATCATGAGCAGGAAATCCGAGAACTGCTGCCGAGAATTCGTGCAGAATCCTACATAGCCATCGGCGGTGGACTCAATGGAGGGGGTCTCGACGGACTGAGCAAGGAATGCGTTGGGCGGATCCTCGGCGCCTGCGTTCATCAACCGGTTCATGGATTCGGAAAAATTTGTAAAGATGGTGTTTGCGGTTTCGAGCATGGACAGGTCAATGTGCTCGCCTTGGCCGGTATCCAGAGCCCTGAAGATCGCGGGAAGAGCGGCAACCGCGCCGTAGCTTCCCGCCGCCCACTCGGTCAATCGGCCGCCGGCTTGGTAGGGTTCCTCTCCCATCAGTCCGCGCAGGGCAATGGAGCCCGACTCGGCCTGGAGCGTGAATTCCGTGGCCTTCCGTTGGGCCCAGGGTCCGGTCAGGCCGTACGGGGTCAACGAGAGGACCACCAGGGCGGGATGCGCTCGGCGTAGGGCCTCGACATCGAGTCTCTGGCCTTGATCGGACTCGAGGCCATGGGCCTGGATGACCAAATCGGCCTGGGCCACCAGCGCTCGGACTCGCGGGTCCGTCACGCCCCCC
>CAWVXN010000673.1:0-1785 GCA_963933695.1 uncultured Myxococcales bacterium
TCTCGGACCCTTTGCCCCTCGCTCCGAGGCCTCCCCTTGCCGGGCGTCATCGCCGCGATCCTCTCATCTCAGGCCCCACTCAACCGGGTGTCCATACCGGCATCATATAGCAGCGCCACAGCCCACCCTGTACCCTTAGCCGCTTCCAGGAGATCTCCTCTGCACTCATTTTCTCGCTCACTGATCGTCGACCTGCTTCAGATCCAGAACCGGGACGGCTGGCTCGCCGAACAGGCGCTGCACGACCTGGCCGCCCAGCGCGGCGTGCCCCTCCATGTGCTCGAGGGTCTAACCTCCTTCTACACCTATTTTCGCCGCCAGCCTCCGCGCCCCACGGAGATCGAAGTCTGCCGGGACTTGTCCTGCCAGTTGGCGGGGGGCCGGGAGGCCTGCGAGCGCCTTCGCTCAGCTCTCGATGGCCGGGACGATGTGGCCGTCCACGAGGTTTCCTGCCTCGGACGCTGCGACCGCGCGCCGGCGGGTGCCATTACCCAGACAGGGGCGGGGGCAAGTGCCAGTCCCGGTGCCATTCCCAGTGCCAGTGCCATTCCCGGTGCCAGTCCCAGTGCCATTCCCAGTGCCATTGAAAGTGCCATTGAAAGTGTCGTGGTCGACATGGCGAACACCGAAGCGGTGCTCTCCGCCCTCGAGCGAGGCGCGACCGCCCGGGCGCATAGCCCCGGCGATTGGCAAACCGCCGACCCCTACTCGAACCCGGCGATGGCCCCCTATGCCACCCTGCGCTGTGCCCTCCAGGGCGACCCCGCCGATCTGCCGCCTGTTCTCGAAGACGCCGGACTGCGGGGGATGGGAGGCGCAGCCTTTCCCACCGGACGCAAGTGGTCCTTGGTGGCCGCCGCCCCCGCCGGACCCCGGCATGTGATCGCCAACGCGGACGAGAGCGAACCCGGCGCCTTCAAGGACCGCGAAATCCTCCGAGACCTGCCCCACCTCCTCATCGAGGGCATGATCCTGGCGGGCTTCGCCATCGGGGCCCGGCACGGAACGATCTTTATCCGCCACGAATACGAAGAAGAACGGCAGGCCGTAGAGGCCGCCCTCGACCGGGCGCGTGAGACGGGGGCCCTGGGCTCGACGATCTTCGGCAGCCCCTTCGATTTCGAGATTGACGTCTTCGTCTCCCCGGGCGGCTACATCCTCGGCGAGGAGACCGCTCTGCTCGAATGCCTCGAGGACCGGCGCGGCGAGCCCCGAAACAAGCCTCCCTTTCCCGGGGTTTCGGGATTGTTCGGGCAGCCCACGCTGATCAACAACGTCGAAACCTTCGCCCACGCCACGAGCATCCTGCACCACGGAGCCGACTGGTGGCGGGGCTTGGGCCGGCCGGGCTTCTCCGGTCACAAGTTCATGAGCGTCAGTGGCGATATCGAGCAGGCCGGCGTCCACCTAGTTCCTTTCGGAACGCCCCTGGGCGAACTCCTCGAACGCTGCGGGGGCATGCGCGCGGGTCAGGAACTTCTCGCCGTCGCGCCGGGCGGCGCATCGAGTCGTTTTCTTGGGGCCGATGCCCTCGAGGTCGCCATCGACTTCCAGACCATCAGCGAAGCCGGGTCCATGCTCGGGGCCGGCGCCGTGGTTTTCGTTTCCGACCGGCAGAACCTGCTTGAGGTTGGGCTCAGCGTGACTCGTTTTTTCCGCAATGAATCCTGCGGCAAATGCGTGCCCTGCCGGGTGGGCACCGAGAAGGCCGTCCAGTGGATCGAAGCCAAGGGCGCCATTGGCGACGAGGAGCGCGGGCGGCTGGCTGAACTGCATTCGACGCTT
>CAWVXN010000674.1:0-1780 GCA_963933695.1 uncultured Myxococcales bacterium
TTTTGCCCTCTACGCCCGTCGCAGGATGGACCTCTATGGCGCCACCGAGGAGGACTTCGCCGCCGTCAAGGTCAAGAATGCCAAGCACGGCATGGCGAACCCCAATGCGCGCTACCACAAGGAGTTCACTCTGGAGCAGGTGCTCGAATCCCCCATGGTCGCCGACCCGCTCAGGCTCTTCGAGATCTGCGCCACCAGCGACGGCGCCGCTGCTGTCGTGATCTGCAGCATGGAGTATGCGCGCAAGCACAACGTGGATCCGGTGAAAATTCGCGCTGTCTCCACGATCACGCCCACCTATCCCCAGACCACCATCGACATGCCGTATTTCTCGACCGATTCGGCTGCCGTGGTGGACGCCCCGGCGCTCAGTTTCAAGGATTCCATCGCCCAGGCCGCCTACGAGGAAGCGGGGCTTGGGCCCGAGGATATGTCCCTGGCCGAGGTCTATGACCTCTCGTCCGCTCTGGAACTCGAT
Organism: uncultured Myxococcales bacterium; assembly: GCA_963933695.1. Classification (GTDB taxonomy): domain Bacteria; phylum Myxococcota_A; class UBA9160; order UBA9160; family UBA4427; genus JAZXM01. The sequence goes on from CAWVXN010000674.1 coordinate 479, forward strand.
TGGTACGAGAACATCGGTCTGTGTCCCAAGGGAGATGCCGAAAAACTTCTCCGAGACGGCACGACGCAAATCGGCGGACGCATTCCCGTGAACCCCAGCGGCGGACTCGCCTGCTTCGGCGAGGCGGTGCCCGCCCAGGCCCTCGCCCAGGTCTGTGAACTCACCTGGCAACTCCGCGGCCAGGCAGGAGACCGCCAGGTTGCAGGGGCCACCGCGGGCATTACGGCCAATGTTGGCCTTTTCGGCCACGGATCATCGGTGATCTGCAGCGTTTAGCGCTCTTGGATAAACGCCCCTCAATAAATAAGCGCGCCTCAATAAGAGACAAGCACCCTTCAAGAAGAGACAAGCGCTTGCCCACACGTGCAGCAAGCCGCCCACACGTTCAGCACCCCCACCCAACCGGCCCACACAAGGAATCCCAGTCATGCCCGAGGCTTATATCGTCGACGCCGTTCGCACCCCCACCGGCCGCAAGAAGGGATCGCTTTCCCAGACCCATCCCGCCGATCTTGGCGCCCACGTACTTTCGGCCCTGATGGACCGCACGGGAGTCGACCCCGCCGCGGTGGAAGATGTGGTCTTCGGCTGCGTGGACACCATCGGTCCCCAAGCCGGAGACATCGCACGCACCTGCTGGCTGGCGGCGGGTCTGCCCGAAGAAGTGCCCGGCACCACCATTGACCGGCAATGCGGATCTTCCCAGCAAGCCGTGCACTTCGCCGCCCAGGCGGTGATGAGCGGCACCAGCGACATGGTGGTGGCCGGTGGCGTCCAGAACATGAACCAGATTCCGATTTCCGCCGCCATGTACGCCGGCCAGGCCTACGGGTTCGAGACCCCCTTTGCGGGTTCCGAGGGCTGGCTCAAGCGCTATGGGGACCAGGAAATTTCACAGTTTCGTTCGGCCGAAATGATCGCCGAGAAGTGGGACATCAGTCGCGAGGACATGGAGAAGTTCGCACTCGAGAGCAACAACCGCGCGCTTTCGGCCATCGCCGCCGGTCACTTCAAGCGCGAGATCGTACCCGTGGGCGACTTCGCCCACGACGAAACCCCGCGTGAGAGCAATTTGGCCAAGATGGCCACCCTGAAAACCCTGGTGGAGGGCGGGCGCCTCACCGCGGCGGTCTCCAGCCAAATCGCCGACGCCTCGGCGGCCATGCTGGTGGTTTCCGAAGAGGCCCTCAAGACCCACGGGCTCACGCCCCGGGCGCGCATCCACCACCTGTCGGTGCGAGGCGCCGACCCGGTTTGGATGCTCACGGCGCCGATTCCCGCCACCGAGTATGCGTTCGCGAA
>CAWVXN010000675.1:0-1779 GCA_963933695.1 uncultured Myxococcales bacterium
TATCGAGGGATCAGATCTCCAGATCGATAGCCAAGGGCGATTCGAGATCATCCTGAGCTGTAGCCCCGCACCGGGCAAAAATTGGTTGCCCATGGAACCGGATACCTCTTCTCTGATCGTGCGGCAGACTTTTCAAGACCGGACCCAGGAGCAAATTGCCGACCTCAGCATTGAGCGGGTGGGCGCATCGGGCCCGCCTGGGCCGCTCACCCCCTTGGCGCTTGATTCGGGTCTTGCTGGGGCGGCTGCCTATATCCAGGGTACCTCCAGTCTCTTCTGTGATTGGTCCGAGGGTTTCCGGGACCAACCCAATACGCTGCCGCCCTTCGATCCCGCAATTGCCCAGGCGGCGCATGGAGACCCGCATATCCGGTATTACCACGGATACTGGGAGCTTGGTCCCGAACAGGCACTGCTCATCGAGGTGACCCCGCCCGAATGCGAGTATTGGAACTTCCAGCTCAACAACCACTGGATGGAGTCACTCGACTATCGCTACCACCGCATTGACGTGAACCATCACGCGGCGATCAAGAGTGCAGACGGGAGTGTTCGGCTGATCGTGGCCCACAAGGACCCGGGCCTACCCAACTGGCTCGATACTGCGGCTCACGAACGCGGCACCATGTGCCTTCGTTGGATCCGGGCGGACAGCCACCCCCAACCCAGTGTCCGCGTCGTGGCGTATGCCGATTTGCCCAGCGGGGCTTAGGGCATCCCGGTCGCTACACGTCTCTATTCGGCTCGATCACGTACTCGGAAAATTGCTTCATGGCATCGATCTTCTGCTGGAGACTGGCGTCTGGCCCTACGGTGTAGGAGAACGGATAGCTGACCGTGCCCGTCGCGCCGAGATCGGATATCCGCTTCAGGGAATCCGGCGTCGGTTCGGTGGTCAGGGGCACAATGGCTTCGAAGTGCTCGGCCTCTCTACCCGCTTCTTTGCGGAGGGTGGCCAGGGTGCGCAGGATCTCTTCGGCTTCATCGGGAGTATTGCCTGCCCCGCACCACCCGTCGCCCAAGGTCGCGGCGCGCCTAAGGGCCGCTTTGCTGGCGCCCCCAATGGCAATGGGAATGGGCTTCGTCGGCGCGGGGTTCTGGGATATGGAAGGAAAGTCAAAGCACTCGCCGTGGTATTCCACCTCGCCCCCCTGCCAGAGTTTGCGCATGATTTCGATCATTTCATTGAAGCGCTTGCCTCGGGTTTTGAAATCAACTCCGAGAACATCGAACTCTTCCTTCATCCATCCGGCCCCGGCCCCAACGAGCACCCGGTTGTCGCTGTAAAGAGCGAGGGTGGCGAGGGATTTTGCTACTTCCACCGGATGATGGAGGGGCAGAATGTGAACCAGGGTGCAGAAGCGAATTCGACTTGTGACCGCGGCCATAGTGGCGATTGCGACCCATGGGTCGGGGAATGGCGTATTCACATCGAAGGGAGGCCTGCCATCCTCGCTGTAGAGGTATCCGGGTTTGAATTTCGAAGGAACCATGAGGTGCTCGGATACGATGATTCCGTCGAATCCGGCCGCCTCGGCCTCCTGGGCAATCACGGGCAGTTCAAGAGGGTCGTTAAAGGCGGTGGACTGCCAGAACTGCATGGGGTTGACTCCTTTTCGGTGTATTGGATGGCGATCCGGTTGGGTTCAGCACGAATGCTGAATCTCAGCGGGGGATGGCCACGATCTTGGTCTCAAGGTATTCCTCAAACCCGGCAACGCCGTTTTCTCGCCCGACTCCGCTCTGTCCGTAGCCGCCAAAGGGCGTGTCCACGTCGAA
>CAWVXN010000676.1:0-1779 GCA_963933695.1 uncultured Myxococcales bacterium
TAGCCCCGGGGATTGGATGCATCGGGGGGCCGCCGGCCATCGCTGAGGATTGGCAGGCCAGCGGCTTGGAGCATGCTCATCATCAATGATGTGCCCGAGCGGGGGACTCCGCTCACAACGGTGACGGGTTTCGTCATGACCGAGGGTTCAGCGCAGCCAGCGCAAGTAGCTTGCGAAGAGTCGCTTGACCGTGGGCGTGACCCGGGTTCGATTGTAGGCGTCGCCGATTTGTCGAATGGCCTCGGCGCGTGTGGGGTAGGGGTGGATGACCCCCGCCAGGGCCCCCAGTCCGAGGCCCGCCGCCTGGGCGACGCTGATCTCGCCGATCAGGTCGCTGGCACCGTAGCCCGCGACCGTGGCCCCGACGATCCGGTCGGTGCCGGCGCTGACGAGGATTTTGACGAAGCCCCGGTCGCGGCCATCGGCGATGGCGCGGTCCACGTCGGCGAAGGGGCGCAAGAATGTCTCCACCTGGATTCCTTGGGCCTCGGCTTCGGCCTCGCCCAGGCCGACGTGAGCAATCTCGGGATCGGTATAGGTGCACCAGGGGATGGTCAGGGCACTGAGTTTCTTGCGGCCCAAGGGGCCGACGGCGAACAGGGCGTTTTGGATCACCGCCCGCGCCGCGAAGTCAGCGGCATGGGTGAATTTAAGCGCCATGCAGACATCGCCGGCGGCGTAGATATGGGGGTTGTGGGTTCGGAAGCTGTCATCGATCTGCACTCCGGTGCGAGGATCGGAACGGACACCAGCGGCTTCCAGACCGAGGCCTTCGAGATTGGGGGTGCGACCCACGGCCACCAGAATCTGGTCGCAGATCAACGTCTCCTCCCGGCCGTCCTTGGCCAAGGTGGCGGTTTTGGCTCCCTCTCGGGTTCCCGTAACCCGGAGCAGAGAGGTGGCAAGCCGAACCTCGATGCCATCCCGTTCAAGTTGCTCCAGGAGTAGGCGCGCCGCATCGGGATCCTCCCGGCCCAGGAATTGATCGGCCAACTCCACCAGGGTGACTCGGGCGCCCATGCGTCCGAAGGCTTGGGCGAGTTCGCAGCCCAGGGGGCCTCCCCCGAGCACCAGCAAGCGCTCGGGGAGCGCCTGAAGATCGAAAACATTTTCATTGGTCAGGTAGCCGGCTTCCGGGAGGCCGGGAATCGGGGGCACCGCTGCCCGGGCGCCGGTGGCAATCACCGCCTTGCGAAAAGAAAGCCGTTGGCCGCCCACTTCGACATGGCGGCCATCGACGAAGCGCCCCGCGCCGAAAAAGACATCCACGCCCAGTTCTTCGCTGAAGCGTGCTGCGGAATCGTTGGGTGCGATGCGGGCGCGGACGGCGCGCATTCGCTCCATCACCGCTGGGAAGTCCAGGGAGGCTTTGCCCTCTAGGCGGAGGCCCAGGGCCCCGGCTTCGCGAAGTTCCGCCAATGCGTGGCCGCTTCGCAGCAGGCTTTTGGAAGGGACGCAGCCCACGTTCAGGCAATCGCCCCCGAGTTCGGCCTTTTCAATGAGGGCGACTCGGGCGCCGAGGCCTGCGGCGCCGGCGGCGGTGACCAGTCCCGCGGTGCCCGCTCCGATCACCACGAGGTTGTAGCGTCCGGCGGGGACAGGATTGCGCCAACCCGGGGGACGCACGAGGTCGAGAAGTTGTCGGTCGGAACCGCTCTCGGGCAGCATGGCTTTATTCGGACTCCGGTTGGGTGAGTGAATGGAGTTCCGTGGCTCCTGCCAGCGCCCGCCGCGCGGTTCGGGTGACCACGGTGGTGACCGCCAGCGTGGCGCCAAGAC
>CAWVXN010000677.1:0-1777 GCA_963933695.1 uncultured Myxococcales bacterium
GGCGGCCGAGTTTGCCGAGCACGCAGCCCCGCTGCCCGAGGGTCCCGAGGAACTTCCCCCGAGCCACGACGGGCTGGGTCTCGGACTATTGGGGATTCCCGGCCGGCGCGCGGTCGACCCCGAAACCTACGAACGCATCAAGGCCGAGGTTCTGGGACGAGTTCGGGGGACTGTCCAGGCGGATATTCTGAAGGAGGACCAGGCCCAGAATACGTGCATCTTCTCCACAGATTTCGCGTTGAAACTCCAGGGAGATATCCAAGAGTACTTCTCCGATCACTCGGTTCGAAATTTCTACTCGGTGTCGATTTCGGGATATCACATGGCCGAGGCGGGTGCGAATCCGATTACGCAACTGGCGTTCACACTCGCGAACGGTCTGACGTTCTGCGAGTACTACCTGGCTCGGGGCATGGAGATTGACGACTTCGCGGCCAATTTTTCATTCTTCTTCAGCAACGGCCTGGAGGCGGAATACGACGTGATCGGCCGGGTGGCTCGGCGAATCTGGGCCATTGCCATGCGCGACAGGTATGGGGCCTCCGAGCGCAGTCAAAAACTGAAATACCATATTCAGACGTCTGGCCGTTCGCTCCACGCTCAGGAGATGGCGTTCAACGACATACGCACGACCCTTCAAGCGTTGACGGCGATTAGGGACAACTGCAACAGCTTGCACACCAACGCGTACGACGAAGCCGTGACGACGCCCACCGAAGATTCGGTTCGCCGGGCGTTGGCTATCCAGTTGGTGATCAACCGTGAACTGGGCACAGCCAAATCGGAGAACGCCCTTCAGGGTTCGCACTATATCGATGAAATGACGGATCGAGTTGAAGAGGCTGTTTTGCAGGAGTTCGAGAGGCTATCGGATCGGGGTGGAGTTCTCGGAGCGATGGAGACCCTCTATCAACGCGGAAAAATTCAAGACGAGAGCCTTCACTACGAGTCTATGAAGCACTCGGGCGAGCTTCCTATAGTGGGCGTGAATACATTCCAGGCGCCCGAGTCTGTGACGGCCACACCCCAGCCCACTGAGTTGATGCGCTCGAGCGTGGCGGAGAAGGATGCACGGCTCTCATCCCTTGCCGCTTTTCAGTCGTGTTGGAGCTCGGAAACCGGGCCGGCGCTGGAGCGTCTCAAGCGGGTTGCCCTGGCCAATGGCAACGTCTTCGAGGAGTTGATGGAAACCGTTCAGGTCGCGAGCCTGGGCCAGATCACCGAGGCACTTTTTGCCGTTGGGGGCCGGTACAGGCGCTCCATGTAGCTCCCACGAGGGGGGCGAGACAAGCTAGAGTTCGCCGTCCGTCGACGGTGGAACGGGAACAATCATGCAGGAGATTCCGATGGCAAGTCATTCCGGGAAGGGTCCGGATCTAGAGGCATGGCGCGAGATGGCCGCTAAAGAGTTACGCGGGAAGGATCTGGACAAACTGGTCTGGACGAGTCCCGATGGAATCGAGATCAAGCCTCTTTATACGGCGGAAGATCTCGAGAAAATGGACGACGTGGATACGTTGCCGGGGATGTTCCCTTTCTTGCGGGGCCCCCGGGCCACGATGTACGCGAATCGTCCCTGGACGATCCGTCAATACGCCGGCTTCTCCACGGCGGAGGAATCCAACGCCTTCTACCGGGCCAACCTCGAAGCGGGTCAGCAGGGGCTATCGGTGGCTTTCGATCTCGCCACCCATCGTGGCTACGACTCGGACCACCCCCGAGTGACGGGGGATGTGGGCAAGGCCGGGGTCGCCATCGACACGGTTGAGGACATGAA
>CAWVXN010000678.1:0-1765 GCA_963933695.1 uncultured Myxococcales bacterium
CATGAAGACACGGGCCTTCCCGGGGATATTTGCGCCCAGATACCAAGAATTGCATCTTGGGTAGACGGTTTCGTTGGCGACGGTGTTCACGTGCTCGACCCAAAGTTCTTCGGCATCCAGTGTGGCTTCGATGGTTTGATGTCCCCGCCTGGACATGGCGTCGACGCAGTCCGCGATCCAGTTCACATGCTGCTCGATCGAGACGATCATGTTGGTGAGCACCGAGGGGCTACCCGGTCCCGAGATTGTGAAGAGATTCGGAAAGCCCGGGACTCCGAGCCCCAGGTAGGTCCTCGGTCCGGCGGCCCATTTCTCGCGAAGCCTGAGCCCGTCACGGCCTCGGATGTCCATGGCGAGCAGGCTGCCGGTCATCGCGTCGAAGCCCGTGGCAAATACGATCATGTCCAGTTCGTACTCGCGGCCGGCGGTTTCAATGCCTTTGGGCGTGATGCGATCGATCTTCTGCTCGCTGATATCGACGAGTTCTACATTTTTACGATTGAATGCCTCGAAGTATCCCGTGTCGAGACAGAGTCGTTTGCAGCCGAGGACCGTATCCGGGGAGAGCGTTTCGGCTGTTTTGGGGTCATTGACGATCTCTCGGATCTTGCTTCTGACAAATTCTCCTGCCGTGGCATTGGCTTCCAGGTCGAGGCCCAGATCGCCAAAACTCCAGCTGAAGGTGAACCCACCTTCGCGCCAGCGAGTCTCGTATTCCCGGGTGCGTTCATCCGCACTGACCTCGAGGGCCGAGGTTTCGTTGAGAGGCAGTCGGAGGGAGAAAGCGTTTGGATAGAGGCTGTTGTCGGCTCGGAACTCCGCGTAGTGGGCCTTTACTTCGGCCTGTTCATTGGGGGGCAGGGGGCGGTTGGCGGCGGGAATGGCGTATTGGGCCGTTCGTTGGAAGACGGTGAGGTGTTCCGACTCTTCGGCGATGATCGGGATTGCCTGGATGCCCGAAGAACCCGTGCCGATCACCCCAACACGTTTTCCGCTGAAGTCGACGCCCTGGTGGGGCCACTGCCCCGTGTGGTGGATATCGCCGGTAAAGTGCTCGATCCCCGAAATGTCGGGGGTATTGGTCGATGAGAGGCAGCCCGTTGCCATGATGACGAACTGGGCCATCACCACTTCTCCCCCACTGGTGGTGACCGTCCAGCACGCGGCTTCCTCATTGAAATGGGCGGACTCGACTCGGGTTTCGAATTGGATGTCCCGGCGAAGATCGAATCGATCGGCCACGTGGTTGGCATAGCGCAAGATTTCCGGCTGCCCGGAGTAGCGCTCGCTCCACTCCCATTCCTGCTGAAGGCTTTCGTCGAATTGATACGAGTACTGCATGCTTTCCACGTCGCAGCGTGCGCCGGGATATCGATTCCAGTGCCAGGTTCCCCCGACCCCATCCGCCACTTCAAAAACTCGAGCCGTAAGACCGAGCCCACGAGCGCGATGCAGCATGTAGAGGCCAGCAAAGCCGGCACCCACGATGACGATGTCAAATTCCGTATCGGATGGGGCACTCGCGGCAGCGGTAGAATGGGTCATCGAACGTCTCCTCTAAGGCCTCGCTGGGCGCCCGCAGCATACACTTGTGCCGGCAATCGCACGATGCCTCGCTCAATCCCTCGCTCAATTTTTCGTTCAATACCTGACTCGATGCCTCGGTCCTGGTATCTACTACTGGAGCCCGCTGCCAACGGCCGCTACTGGACTTCGCGGTGAATCAACAAGGAGTACAAGAGGATGAATACTGGTCGACTCGCAG
>CAWVXN010000679.1:0-1765 GCA_963933695.1 uncultured Myxococcales bacterium
CCCCTGGACTTGCCCGAAGCCGGCCCTCACCAATTGCCCGAACCCGGCGGCCGCCACTCGGTGCACATCGAAAGGGGCACCCGGTTGGCCTCACTGCTGGGCGACGGCGACAGCCAGGTCAACAGCCTGCACCACCAATGCATCGCCCAGGTCGGAGAGGGGATGCGCGTCTCCGCCCGAGCCGAGGACGGGGTCATCGAAGCCATCGAGACGAACGAAGACCGTTTCGAAGTCGGCGTGCAGTGGCATCCCGAAAAACTCGAGGGTCCCGTCGGCGCCCGACTCTTTGAAGGATTGATCGCTGCCTGCGCACAACGCCGGGCCCAGGGGAGCCACGCAAACCGAGATCCAGCCTGAATGGCCACCGCGCCAAAACGCTTTCCCCGCATCATCCGGGACGCGGGCACCCCTGAACGAAGTGGCTAGAATGCGCGCCTCATCCACTCCGCCCGGCTTCCCGGCTCCCCTCGAGCCAAAGCGAAACGCGGACAATTGACAGCGCGACGGAAGAGATCATGCAGGTTTACACAACCGCTCCGTTGGAGGATCCCCGGGACGCTCGCACCGTCTATCCCCACCTCGAGGAGATTGGCTACGACGGCGCCTTTAGCTTTGAGGCCAAGCACGATCCCTTCCTACCCCTGGCCGTCGCCTCGGAGCACACCAAGAACCTTCGGTTGGGGACAGCCATCGCCATCGCGTTCGCGCGCAACCCCATGAACCTCGCCAACCTCGCATACGGGACCCAGAACATTACGGGCGGCCGTTTTTTTCTCGGACTGGGCTCCCAGGTTCGGCCGCATATCCTGCACCGTTTCAGTATGCCCTGGTCGAAGCCGGCGGCGCGCATGCGCGAGATCGTGCTGGCCATCAAGGCGATCTTCGATTGCTGGGAGGGCAAGGCCGAACTCGATTTCCGCGGAGAGTTCTATCACCACACCCTGATGATCCCGGCCTTCAACCCCGGACCCAATCCCTTCGGCCCGCCCCCCATTCTCACCGGCGGTTTCGGACCGCTCATGACCGAAATAGCCGGCGAAGTCGCCGATGGTTTCATCGCCCACCCGTTCAATAGCCGGAAGGCCTTGCTCACCAATACCCTTCCCGCATTGAAAAAAGGCTTGGCCAAGAGCGGCCGACGCCTCGCCGACTTCGAGATCATCTGCGCCACCCTGGTCGTCACCGCCGACGAGGAAGAAGAGTTCGAGCGGGTCAAGGATGCGGCGCGCAAGCAATTGGCCTTCTATGGATCCACCCCCGCCTACCTCCCCACCCTGAAAGCCCACGGCTGGGAGGAACTCCACACCGAACTCAACCAGATGTCCAAGCGCGGGCGCTGGGACGCCATGGCCGAACTGATCAGCGACGAGATCCTGGAGACCATCGCCGTGGTGGGGCCAAGGGAAGAGATCGCCGCCAAGCTCACCGAACGCCTGGACGGGATCGCCGACGGCGTCAGCATCACCCACAACCGCGCCCCGGATCCCAGCCAATGGGCCGACGTGGTCGCCGACCTACGCGCCCACCGGGCAAGGGCCTGAAATTTTTCGCTCGTTTCCCCGGTCATTACCCCGCCCGTTTTCCGGGCACTTTCCCCGCCGCTCAGCCGTCCGCTATTTCACTCGCCGGTTGTCTCACTCGCGTGTGCCGGCCCCCGCGAGTGCCCGCAGTTGCCGGCGCAGGAGTTTGCCCGAGGCGTTGCGCGGGAGTTCGGCGATGGGAACGAAGCGGCGCGGAACCTTGAAGCCCGCCAGTCGCGCGCGGC
>CAWVXN010000680.1:0-1757 GCA_963933695.1 uncultured Myxococcales bacterium
CACGAGAAACAGTCGTGCAACTCCACCACGTCCAGGTCCTCGGGACCAAATCCCGATTCCTCGTAGACTTTCTGGGCGGCCGCGCGGGTCATGTCCTGGCCGACCATCTTGATCATGCTTCCCTCGTAGGAGCTTTCGAAATCCGTGGTCATGGCCATGCCGGCGATTTCAACGGCCTGGTCCTCGAGGCCATGCTTTTTAACGAACTCTTCGCTGGCGAGAATGGCCGCACCGGAACCGTCCGAAGTTGGGCAGCATTGGAGTTTGGTCAGGGGGCCGTAGACCTGGGGAGCGGCCTTGATGTCCTCGAGGCTGTACTCGTCCTGGAACTGGGAGTAGGGGTTGTTGACCGAGTGGAGATGATTTTTGTAGCCGATCTTGGCGAAATGTTCGGGGGTGGTCCCGTATCTCTCGTTGTGCTCAAGGCCGGCGTTACCAAACATCTGGGCCGCGAAGGGCGAACCGTCTATCCCCCGATTGTCCGCCATCACCTTAATATGCTTGTCCAGGGCAATGGTTCGGTCGGTGTACTTGATGCCCAGGGAGCCCTTCTCCATTTTTTCGAAGCCCAGGGCCATGACGCAATCCGCTAGGCCGCCTTCGACAAATTGCTTGGCCATGAAAAGAGCGGTGGAACCCGTCGAGCAGTTGTTGTTGACGTTGTAGATGGGAATTCCCGAGTGACCCAGCTCGTAGAAGGCCCTTTCTCCACTGGTGGAATCGCCGTAGCAATAGCCCACAGCGGCCTGCTCGATATCGGAGAACTGAATCCCGGCGTCCTCGATAGCCCGAGTGCCCGCCTCGCGTGCCATGTCGGGGTAGTCCCAATCCCTTCCGCCGGGCTTTTCGAATTTCGTCATTCCGACGCCGACGACATAGACTTTTCTGCTCATGGGAAGAAACTCCTTCTGGAAAGCTTGGGGGAAAGCGAGGCTCGAACAGTTTGTGATGGGTGTCCGGTTTTTGGGGCGGCCTTGGAGGCTCCCCGCTTGGGGCCGTGCGTTCTGCGCCAGTTCCGCCGTACCGAGCGGCGAGGGCGAACTCGTTGTCAAGAAGCAAATCCTAGCAGGCTTGGGCGAGTGGATTTGTCTCCACGGTTTCTCGCTCTCGTCCGGATCCCGTCAAAACTTGGGCGAAGTTTCTGGCCGGCGCGGGGTTGAGGGCTAGTTTCTGGGTGTTCCCGCTCGGCCGGGAAAGGGGGAAACGCGGATGGCGACATTGTTTACGAGGATCATAGAGGGCGATCTGCCCGGAAATTTTGTCTGGAGGGATGAACTGTGCGTGGGGTTCCTCTCCATCGCTCCGCTGAATCCCGGCCATACCCTGGTGGTCCCCAGGGTAGAGATCGAGCATTGGATCGATCTTGATTCGGAGCTTGTGGGTCATCTCTTCAAAGTCACCCAGTCCATAGGCAAGGCGCTCGCCCGGGAGTACAAGCCCTTGAAGGTCGGCACGATCGTGCTCGGACTCGAAGTGCCCCATGTGCATATTCACGCCGTGCCGGTCTGGAACCCGACGGATCTCGATTTCCACAATGCGAACTCCAATACGTCTCCGGAGTCCCTCGCCCAAGAGGCTCAGAAAATTCGCACCGCGTTGACTGACTTGGGCTACCCGCAAGTCGCCCAATAACGGCAGGCCCTCCGCAACCCCAGGTCCTGCCTAACAGCGGGCCTTCCCCGCCTAACTTCACGCCTTCCGTTGCTCAACGCTCCATTTGCCAGCTCTCTCTCATCCCTTCCTTCCGACCTTCCCTC
>CAWVXN010000681.1:0-1756 GCA_963933695.1 uncultured Myxococcales bacterium
GCGAGTGGGGAGGGCGCTCGAAGCGGCCGTTGGGTTCAACGGAGAAAATTTCGCGGACGGATTGGATATCGCCGCAGTCCATCAGCCAGGCGGAGCCACCGGAAAGGCAGGAGTCCCAGGCGAGACCAAATTCGCTCCGGGCATCGCGGTAGCGTGGTCGCCAGTCTTCGACGACGCGCATCTTCTCCCCCACATCGATTCGCCACATGTGCTCGGTACCGGGTACGTAGACCGCGTCGCCGCCGGGGATGCGATCCGCGGCAATTCGCCCCATGGAACCCTCAGCCAGTTCGAGGGGCGCCTCCATGAGTTGGAGGGTCTCGGCGTCCAGTCGGCTCAGGGTTGTGCCTCCCTGGCCCTCGAGCCGGAGATCCTTGGTGATCAAGCTGCCGTCGGACAGGGCGAGCAGGCCGTTATGCGCCCGGTTCACCGGCAGCCGCGCTTCGGCCTCGACTTCGCAATCCGGGGAGAGGCGGTGGAGAAAGGATCCGTTCACCGAATAGATCGAGCCGTTGGCATGGGCGAGGAGGGCGCCGCACCAGACGTGCTCGCCGCAGGGCAGTTCGCCGGAAAAGGCGATGGGCTCCAGGGTCAAGGGGTTGATCTTCTCCACCCAGCCATAGGGGGCCGGCCCGGTAAAGGCCGCCATGGTGCCGCCCACGAACCACTGCCCGGGGTCGCGCTCGATGGCCATCACGTTCCAGCGCCCGGTGTTACGGAAAACGACTTCCGCGGTGCCCGAGCCCGCATCGAGCCGGCCCGCCCGGGCCTTCTGGCGACGATTGCCCCCACACTCCACGGGCCAGGCCGAGGGCCAATAGCCGGGATGGGGTTGTTGACGATCGCTGTCCGTCATGGGCAAGATCGTATCCGCCTGGAGTCGCTCCGGCCAATGTTCGCGCCGCTGTATACTCACCGAGCTTTCGGAGCCGGACAGGGGCTGGACAGGGATCTGCAAAGGTCGAACAATGTAAGAGGCGCTGGGAAAAGTTGAAACGACTGACGTGGCCGGATGCCTCGGCAACCCTGGGAGTGTCGAAGAAATCAATGGGGGAGGGCGTGGCCGAAATCGAACCCGAGCCTACCCGAGGGCCATCGACCCAAGCGGGTTGGGGGAGGCTCGCCGCCGGGCTTTGGCTTTTGGCTGGGGCAGCGATTTTTTCCTCTTTAGCGGTTGCCTCTCCGGCCTCTCCTCCATCCACTTCCGCCGCATCCACTTCCGCCCCGCCGAATGTCGTCCTGATCATGGCGGACGATCTGGGCTGGCGCGATGTGGGCTTTCAGGGCAGTGAGATCCGGACGCCTCATATCGACCGGATCGCGACCCAGGGCATTCGCCTCGAGCGCTTCTACGTCCAGCCTATCTGCAGTCCCACCCGGGCCGCGGTGATGACGGGCAAATCGCCGGCGCGCTTGGGTATCGTCCAACCGATCTCGAAACTCGATCCAACCGGGCTGCCCCTGGATGAGAAAATTCTTCCCCAGTATCTCGCCGGCGTGGGCTACCAGGCATTGATGGTGGGCAAATGGCACTTGGGCCACCGACAGAGGCGCTATTTCCCCCAGGCCCGGGGCTTCGAGCACTTCTACGGTCACGTCACCGGGGGCATTGGCTATTGGGATCATAACCACGGAGGGGGGCACGATTGGCAACGCAACGGCGTGACGGTCCGTGAAGAGGGGTACGCGACCCGCTTGATTGCCGACGAGGCCCTGCGCCTGCCCGCATTGCCCCGCAAGATGACAGTAATTGGCG
>CAWVXN010000682.1:0-1754 GCA_963933695.1 uncultured Myxococcales bacterium
ATGTGGATGCGGGGGGGGACGCTGGGGGGAGCGTGCATTCACTGATCCTTGAGGTGGGCGACCGCTGCATCGTGGTGGATACCTGCATCGGCAACGACAAGGAACGCTTGCCGATGAAGATGTGGCATCGCCGTCAGAGTCCTTTTCTCGAGGACCTGGCCCAGGCGGGCTTCCCGGCCGAGCGCGTGGACACAGTGGTCTGCACCCACTTGCATGTGGACCACGTGGGCTGGAATACGCGACTCGTCGAAGGACGCTGGGTGCCCACCTTCGCCAACGCACGCACCCTTGTGGCGCGTCCGGAGTGGGAGCACTGGTCCGAAGAAGAGGATGAGCACACCCGGACCGTGTTGGGTGATTCGGTGCAGCCGATCTTTGACGCGGGCCTTGTCGACCTGGTGGAAGTGGATGCCGAAGTTGCGGAAGGTGTCCGACTCGAATCCACTCCGGGCCACACGCCGGGGCATGTGGCCGTGCGCATTTCCTCTCGCGGGGAGGAGGCGGTGATTACTGGCGACCTGGTTCACCATCCGGCCCAATTTGCCCAGCCGGGTTGGGAGGACAAAGCCGATAGCGATCCGGCCCTCGCCGACCGGACGCGGCGGGATTTCATGGCTCGCTACGCGGACACTCCGACCCTGGTGATCGGAACGCATTTCGCGGGGCCGACGGCCGGGCGGCTGGTTCGCGATGGCGATGCCTACAGGCTGGATGCCTGAGCCCTCGAATCTCAGGCTCGGAGTGTGACCTCTTGGGCCGCCTGGGCGAGGAGGGGAACCAGGGCGCCCATGCTCTTGAAGCGATCATCCTGGGTCTGTCCCCGGACCCATCGCACGTAGATCTGCTCGATGACAACCGCAGTTTTAAATAGGGCGAAGGTTTCGTAGAACGCGAGATTGCCCAAGTCGAAACCCGTTCGCTCGGCATAGCGATCGGCCAGGGCCTTGCGATTCAGAAAACCCGGTAACTGGCTCACCGCGTGGCCGGCGCCCCGGGTAATGGAGTCCCCGGGATCGGGCCAATACCCCAGCAAGGTACCCAGGTCCACCAGGGGATCGCCTACGGTGACCATGTCCCAGTCGAAGACCGCCACCAAGCGCCCCGGGTCCTCCATGGCGTACATGGCATTGTCGAGTTTGAAGTCGTTGTGGAGCACGGCGATCTGTTCCGAGTCGGGAATTCGCGCCTGGAGCCAGGCGCCGAGTTCTTCCATGGCGGGAATGTCCCGGGTCTTGGCCTTCTCCCAGCGTCCGAACCAGCCCGAGACCTGGCGCTGGACAAAGCCCTTGGGCTTGCCGAGTCCGGCGAGTCCCGGCAGTGAGGCATCGACGCAGTGAAGGTCCGCCAAGGCATCGATGAGGGACTCGCTGATCTGGCGGCGTAGGCCCGGATCGTCACCCAGGGATTCAGGCCAGTCGTTACGAATCACATAGCCACGTCGGCGCTCCATCAGGAAGAAGACCGCGCCGATTATGTCCTCGTCCTCGCAAAGGTGGATCGCACGGGGCGAATGCGGGTAGACCGGGGCAAGCGCCGAGAGTCCCTTGAACTCGCGACGCATATCGTGGGAACTGGGCGCCACGGGACCCAGGGGCGCGCGCCGCAGGACGAACTCGTCGTCCCCCATCGTCAACGCATAAGTGAGGTTCGCGTGTCCACCGTGGAACTGCTCGACCTCGAGTTTGCCCTGAAGGCCAGGGACCTGCTCGGCCAAGTAGGCCGTCAATCGGGGCTCGTCGAGACGTTCGTCTTCT
>CAWVXN010000683.1:0-1745 GCA_963933695.1 uncultured Myxococcales bacterium
AACCATTGGAAAGCTGCCGCAGAAATTTGTCAGTGGGCCGATCCTGGTTCAATCGCACTTGCCCCTGCCCCCTGGAGGAATGGAGTTTCCGCCGACCCTGATCCAACTCGACCCACCCAAGCATGGCGTGTACCGCCGCTTGATCAGCAAGCGTTTTACGCCGCGTGCCCTCCTCCGTTTCCACAACGACATCGAAGAGATCGGCAAGGAAATCGTGGACGGCCTGCTCGAAGGAGGCCGGGAGGGCGAGTGCGACTTCGTTGAAGCCGTGTCGGCCCCGCTCCCTATTGCGGTCATCGCGTGGATGCTGGGGCTCCCCAAGGAGGACTGGAAGCTTCTCTTCGATTGGACGAACCGAATCATTGGTGCCCAGGATCCTTCCTTTCGGGTCGAGGGAAAGACCTCGGATGAAAGCGCCCAGGAAACCATGCTGGAACTCTTTTCCTATTTCAGCGAACTGGCGGAAGAGAAACGCAAGAACCCAGGCGATGACCTCGTTTCGCTCTTCACCCAAATGGAAGTCGACGGCGAACCCCTGCCCCACATGGATATCATGACCTGGTGCCTGATTATCGTCGTCGCCGGAAACGAAACCACCCGCAATGCGACAACTGGCGGACTGCTGGCCTTCGTGGAAAACCAGCACGAGTTGCGCCGACTTCAGGCCGACCCAAACTTGCTGGCCCCCGCCGTCGAAGAAATTGTCCGCTGGACGGCTCCCATCATTCATTTCGCACGCACAGCGACAGAGGATTTTGAACTTCGGGACAAGGTGATCAAGGCGGGAGAGACGGTTGCTCTTTTCTATCCCTCCGCCAACCGGGATGAAGAGGTCTTCGAGGCCCCCAACGAGTTCCGTATCGACCGAAATCCGAATCGCCACCTGGGCTTTGGTGTCGGCGAACACTTTTGTCTCGGTGCCCACCTTGCGCGCCTGGAAATGGAAGTCGCCTACAAGTACCTGCTTCCTAGGATCGAAGAAGTCGAGTTGGCGGGGCCTGTGGATCGCTTGCACTCGAGCTTGGTCGGCGGGATCAAGCACCTCCCCATTCGGTATAAGCTTCGCGACGCCTGACCCCGGTGGACCGACGGAATCGGCACGTCCCGCTCTGGATCACTCGGTTCTAGGATGGCGCGCACAAGGCCCACCCCGTCGAAAACGAGAGCCAATACCTACGCTTGGCTCGGCGCCGTTCCCTACTTGGGAACCCGGCCATCGGGGGGCCAAGCGTCGACCCCCTCCTCGAGGGGAATTTCCAAACTCCGAGTCAATTGGGAAATCCAGCGCCAAGTCGCGATGGACGCCACAAGTTCCATACAGGCCACTTCGTCCCCCACGTGGCTTCGACACCGCTCCCAACTGGCCGCGGAGAGGGTGCCGGTCGCCAGGGTCTCGTCCGTGGCTGCGAGGACCGTTTTCTCGGCTTCGCCAAAATGGTCCGCGTTCTCCCAATCGCGAAGGGCCAGCAGATCCTGTTCGCTGCAACCGAATTGATCCAGGGCGATTCGCCAATGCTGGGTCCACTCATAAGCCGATGCCGTGGCCCAGCCCAATCGCATGATGACGAGTTCCCGCAATCGATGATCCAGGGAACTACGAAAGAGAAGGGACAGCAAGAGATCCGCCGCCGCTTTTGCCACCGGGGGATTGCGAAGCAGAACTCGGAAGATATTCAACTCGGCCAGCGCGATGGGTAGCCCCAGATCTTCTGCAATTTTTGCGGCTTCCGCCGAATCCAGTCTCG
>CAWVXN010000684.1:0-1720 GCA_963933695.1 uncultured Myxococcales bacterium
AATTTTGATCTCGCTGGTGCTGATCATTTGAATATTGATGTCCTCACGGGCCAGAACATCGAACATCTTGGTGGCGACACCGGCGTGATCCTTCATCCCCAGCCCCACAATGGATACCTTGGCGATGGAGTCGTCCCCCTCCACCGACGCCGAGTTCAACTCTCCGCCCACGCGTTCGGCGATCTCAAGAGCCCGGCGATAATCGGCCCGCGGGACTGTAAAGGTCATGTCCGTCGTCCCGTCGCTGGCAAAATTCTGGACAATCATGTCGACCACAATCCCGGCCTCGCCCAGGGGCGTAAACAGTCGAACCGCGATCCCGGGCTGGTCGGGTACATGCCCGACTCGGATCTTGGCCTCGTTCGCATTGCAGGTCACTCCAGAGACGACCAGACGCTCCATGACATCCTCCTCGGGAACTATCCAGGTCCCTTCATCCGATACGAAACTCGAGCGCACATGAATCGGCACCCCGTATCGCATGGCAAACTTGACCGAACGCGTCTGAAGCACTTTCGCGCCCAGACTCGCCAACTCGAGCATCTCTTCGAAAGAAATTTTCGAGAGTTTCCGCGCATTTTCGGCAACCCGGGGATCGGCGGTATACACGCCATCGACGTCTGTATAAATCTCACAGACATCCGCCCCCAGCGCAGCCGCCACAGCCACTGCCGAGGTATCGGATCCGCCCCGGCCCAGGGTCGTAATATTCCCCTCGGCGTCGACCCCCTGAAAGCCGGCGATGACACAGACAAAGCCCCGCTCCAGGAAAGAGCGCAGACGGTCGGTGTCGATACTTAAAATCCGAGCCCGGGTGTGGGAGGAGTCGGTCTCCATACCCATCTGCGCACCGGTGAACGACCTCGCCGGGTGGCCCATTTGCTGGATCGCCATGGCGAGCAGGGCAATGGTTTTCTGCTCACCCGTGGAAACCAGGGCATCGAACTCCCTGGGCTCCGGGCTCGCGTCGCCGCAGATCTCTCGGGCGAGCGCATCCAAGGTGTTGGTCTCTCCCGCCATAGCGGAGACGCAGACCACCACCTGGTGACCCTCTTTCTGGCATGCGACAACCCGGCGAGCGACGTTCCGAATCCGGTCCACGTCCCCCACACTGGTTCCGCCAAATTTCTGGACAATCAGTGCCATCTCGACCTACATAAGGTTGCCCGACCGCGCTTACCCGGCCAGGGCGCGCTGACTTTAGCCTGTCCCATGGAGTCGGGTAAGGGTGTAGGGCAGTTCACCGCTGTCCTCCTGGAGGCCGGCCCTCACTTTCCAATCGCCCCCTCGCCGGGCGAGGGGTCGGGCTCGGCATGGGCATCAGAGTCGGCGTTGGGCTCGAGTAGGGTCCGACCCCCTAGCGCGCTCAGCCGTCGCCCCCACTCCTCCGCCACGTCCCGGGACTCCGGCCCAGTTCCCCGGGCACGAAAAATGCGTTCTTCGGGCCCGCGGCCGGGCTCTACGGCGATGGTCACCTCGAGGCGATCCTCAGGCAATTCCTTCAGAAACTTCGGACCCCACTCCACGACCAGCAGAGCCCCGGGTTCCATCATGTCGAAAAAACCAATGGATTCGAGTTCACCGGCGGCCTCCAGCCGATAGAAGTCCACGTGGTGGAGCACAAGGCCATTGCTGGGCGACAGGTATTGATTCGCCAGCACAAAGGTTGGACTCGAAACCAGTTCCTCCTCCACCCCCATGCCTCGGGCGAGTCCCTTCA
>CAWVXN010000685.1:0-1714 GCA_963933695.1 uncultured Myxococcales bacterium
GGCGGCTCTGCTCTCCCGGGCCCTCGCGGGATTGGCGGCTGGCCGCGTGGTCTTCGTGATCCCCGGATCCCGGGGCGCCGTTCGCCTTGCCATGGAGAAACTGATTCTTCCCGAGATCGGTCACCTGGCGGGAGAAGCGCTCAAACAACGCTGAACCGCCTAGGATTCTGAACCGGCTAGGATGCTGAAGCGCCCAGAATCCTAAAGTGACTAGGATCCGTTGGAGAGAATCTCGATTTCAACGCGTTGTTTTTCTCGCCAGCCGTGGGATTGGGCATAGCCGGCAGGGACTTCGAGCACTCGGTCGGTGAGGCTTCGCGGCCCAATGACCGGGCCGTTCTGTCCGGGGACGTGGGGGACCCGCTGGCTGATCTCGACGATCCGGTCGCCCCGGATCCAGATGATATCGATGTCGAAGCGCATACCCTTCATCCAGAAGCGCGGAAAACCGGGCTTGTCGTAAAGGAAAAGCATTCCCGAGTTCCAGGCCAGGGCATCCCGCTCGCCCAGGCCCAGGCGCTGCTCCTCCGGCGTGCGGGCTATTTCCAGGGCCACGCGTTGACCGGCAATAGTGATCCATCCCTCGGGCTCAGGAGACGCTTTGCTCGGACTCCCGGGGCCATTGCAGGCCGAGAGGGAGAGCATCAGAAGCAGAACCCATCGCCCTGGGGTCGCCGGGATCGACAGCGGGAATTTCATTGATCATCCGTCGGTGGAGTATAGAAGTCGAAGTCCACCGTGTTCTCCTGCACGTACTCACGAAGGTTCTTGATCATACGGGCCTCGAGCTGCCGGATCCGCTCGCGTGAGACTCCGAATTCCTCGCCCATTTCCGCCAGGGTGCGAGGCTCTTCCGCGAGGATTCGCTCGCGCAGAATACGCTGATCGCGTTCGTTGAGACCGGCCGCGAACTCGTCGATTCTTTGCATGAAATTTTCGCGCATCTGGGCATCGCCGACCTGAGCCTCGGCGCTGTCGGCGGAAGTGGCGAAGCCATCGCCGATGGTGGCGCCGTGTCCTTCGTCGCGTCGGGCGGGTGCGTCCAGGTAGGTGTCCGGGCGCGACAGACGATTCTCCATCTCCATGACGTCTTCCTCGGAAACCTCGAGTCGCTCGGCAATTAGCTTGGGCTCCACTTCGAAGCCCTCGCGTTCGAGCTTTGCGCGCTCCTTGTTGAGCTGAAAGAAGAGCTTGCGCGAGGCGCGGGTTGTTCCCAGGCGCACGCTCCGCATATTGTCGAGGATGTACTTGAGGATATAGGCGCGGATCCAGTAGACCGCGTAAGAGGACAACTTGACCCCTTGATACGGGTCGTATCGCTGGACGGCCTCCATCAGGCCGACATTGCCCTCCTGGATGAGGTCGAGAGTATTGGTCCAGGCCCTGCGGTATTCCATTGCGATTTTGACCACGAGGCGCAGGTTGGAGACAACGAGTTTGCGGGCGGCACGGACGTCGCCGTCCTCCACCCAGCGAACCGCGAGGGCGTGCTCTTCTTCCCGGGTGATCGGAACGTGGTCGGCAAGCTGGGACATGTAGTAGGAGAGGCTGGAAACCTGACCCGGGGCGCTGGGAAGGGAGGCGGAATCGTCGTCCAGAGGGAGCGCGTCCAGGGGGACCGGAACCGGCGCCGATTCCGGGTCGAGGATCTGCGAGCCGTCAGCGAGGAAGGCGGGTGCCAAATCGATGGTCTCGTCGGCCCGGGGATCGACAG
>CAWVXN010000686.1:0-1708 GCA_963933695.1 uncultured Myxococcales bacterium
AAGAACTCGAACATCTCCGCGCGCTGGGTTATGTGCCGTGAGCGGACGGCTAAATTCTACGAATGCCTCGGCACCGGCCAGGGGGCTTTATCGTGTCCTCCAAAGGCTCGTCGTTTTAGGGGCCCTGCTCTTCCCCATAGCCTGCGATGACAACACGCCGACCCGGCCCTCGCTCACCCGCCCCGAGTACACACAACGACAACCCGCCGCCCGCCTAGAGCCCCCGACTCGGCTCATCATTCTGATTTCAATCGACACGCTTCGCCCCGATCACCTCGGCCTCTACGGGCATGATCGACTGACGTCGCCCAACCTCGACCTATTCGCCCTGGAAGGCACCGTTTTCGAGGATGCAAGCTCAGTCGCCCCATGGACTCTTCCCGCCCACGCCTCCATGCTCACCGGCCTCTACCCCTTGAGCCATGGCCTCGTGGAACCAACACGAAGGCTCCCCGACACCGTGCCCACCCTGGCCGGACTCCTGACCGAAGGCGGTTGGAATACCGGAGCCATCGTGAACTCCACCTGGCTCCTGAGAAAGAACTTTGAGATCACCCGGGATTTCGACCAATTTGTGTATGTCCAGGAAATTTACGAACAGGTTCTGCCCACGCGCATTATTACCGACAAGGCCATTCAGTGGATCGATGACGCACGGGGCTCAAACCTTTTCCTTTTTCTTCACTATTACGACGTCCACAGCGACTACACATCTCTGCCCAAATACGAAAAATTGCTCGTTTCCCCTTATTCAGGAAAGGTGGATGGAACCACCTGGCAGCTCAACGTCGCCAGCATGCCGGACTCCTATATCGAGAGCTGTCAGGCAGATTATGATGAAAAGCGCTGCCGCTTTGGCGATGGCGATGGGTCCCACTCCGTTGACACTTCCGTGGAAAAGCTCGTATTTGAGGAAGCCGACCTCAAGTACCTGAAGGAACTCTACGATGCGGGCATTCGGCAATTCGATGCGGAACTGGGCCGCCTTCTGCGCTTTCTTGAATACGATGGGCTGATGGAGAATGCCAAAGTCATCATTACATCCGATCATGGCGAAGAATTTTCAGACCACGGGCGCTTTTACCACGTCCTAACCACCTACCAGGAGGTCCTACGGGTGCCCCTGATTGTACGCGGTGCAGGGATCGCCGAAGGCAGACGGGTTCCTCTACCGGTTTCCATCGTGGACCTTGTTCCCACTATCCTCGGCTGGGCGGGCATTCCGCTCTCTCGAGATTTCGAAGGGGAGGATCTAGGCCCCCTATTCGAAACCCAAGAGAACGAGGAGGCTGTCCTGAAGCTTGAAGCGCGCTTGCAGGAGCGCTTTCAGTACGGCGAGGCGAGCGGCGGGATCCAGTGGGAAAAAACAGCACCCGGTGTGATGCCGACGTTCTCATCCGTACGGCAAGGCCGCTTCAAATTGGTCCATCAAGTAGGCAAGTCGGGAGACACGGAGGCCGCACTCTATGATCTCAACTAAGACCCCGGGGAGAGGATAGACATCAGTTCCCACAAAAGTGACGTCACTGCTGCTCTTCTTGCTGAGGTCGAGAAACGTGCCGCCCTATTCCAAGAGGAGCCGAGCTCCGAAAATCAAGTCGAACTCGACCCCGAACAGGCCAATCGACTGCGAGCCCTCGGCTACATGGTCGACTAGGCGGCTCGCGGGAACACTCCAAAAGCGCAGAACGGAACCGTCGATCTACTT
>CAWVXN010000687.1:0-1705 GCA_963933695.1 uncultured Myxococcales bacterium
GAGGGAATCCGCGCCGGGAAAGCCGATTCGGGGCCGTGGCGACGGGCCGTGCTCGACCACTTGCGCCGGACCGTGGACGACAAATTGAGGGTGGCCCGGGGTCGGCCGTCCTGAATCCGCGGGTCCGCTGCTATCCGGCGGGGTTCCTTGCTCTTTCGCCCGGGGCCGAGGTGGGGTACCTACGCGCCGCGAAGAATGGGTCTCGCTTGGGCGTAGGTCCCAGGGAGGGAGGGCAGGTTGACCAGCGAAGTTGAAGGGGGTGGGGCCATCAAGCGGGAGGTCGCCCGTCGGCGTACTTTCGCCATCATCTCGCACCCGGATGCGGGCAAGACGACGCTGACCGAGAAACTGCTCTTGTACGGGGGAGCGTTGCGCGAAGCGGGGGCCGTTCGCGGCCGGCGTGCAGCGCGTCACGCCACCAGCGACTGGCTCGAACTCGAGCAACAGCGCGGAATTTCCGTGAGTAGTTCGGCGCTCTACTTCGACTACCGGGACCACCGGGTCAATATTCTGGATACCCCGGGGCATCAGGATTTCAGTGAGGACACCTACCGAACCCTGATGGCCGCCGACTCCGCGGTGATGTTGATGGATGCCGCCAAGGGGGTGGAAGAGCAGACGAGAAAGCTCTTTAAGGTCTGTCGACTGCGACGTATTCCGATTTTTACCTTCGTGAATAAGATGGACCGCTATGGACGCGAGGGTCTCGATCTGATGAGCGAGATCGAGGAACTCCTGGGCATCGATGCCGTGCCCGTGGACTGGCCCATCGGCTCGGGGGCCGAGTTCCGCGGTGTGTACGACCGCATGCGCCAGCGCCTGCTGCTTTATTCCGGGGGTGATCACGGCAGTACCCGGGTGGATCAGGAGGTGGTGGAAGGTGGGGTCGACGATCCCCGGGTGCGCGAGGCCCTGGGCCGGGACTACGACGACCTGGCCGAGCATGTTGAGCTTCTCGAGGGGGCGGGGGCGGAACTCGATCTGGAGGCGGTGCGGGCCGGGGAGCAGACCCCCATGTTCTTTGGCAGCGCTCTCACCAACTATGCCGTGGAGCCCTTTCTCGAGCGTTTCCTCGACATGGCGCCTTCGCCCGGGGCGCGTCTTTCGGACCAGGGACCCATCGAACCCACCGCGCATCCCTTCTCGGGTTTTGTCTTCAAGATCCAGGCGAACATGGATCGCGACCACCGGGATCGCGTCGCTTTCCTGCGGGTCTGCTCGGGCCGGTTCACCAAGGGGGCGACGACCCAGCACGTGCGCACCGGGCGACCGCTCCGCCTGGCCAACTCGACACTCATCATGGGGAGCGATCGACATGAAGTCGAATCGGCCTATCCGGGCGACGTAGTCGGCCTCTTTGATCCCGGAATTTTTCGTATCGGCGATACGGTGAGCGACGAAGGCAGCTTCTCGTACGCGGGAATTCCGAGTTTCTCCCCGGAATCGTTCATGCGTGTCGAAGTCGCCGCCACATTGAAACGGAAATCCCTGGAAAAAGGCATTGCCCAACTGGTTCAAGAGGGCGCAGTGCAGCTTTTTGAAGCCCATGATGCGGTGGTGGTGACTTTGATTCTCGGGGCCATGGGCCCGCTGCAATTCGAGGTCATGCGTCACCGCCTCAAGGGCGAGTACCGCGTGGATCTGGAATTGACGAGCCTGCCTTTCAAATTGGCGCGATGGCCCCAGGGCGATTTCGATCCGGACA
>CAWVXN010000688.1:0-1700 GCA_963933695.1 uncultured Myxococcales bacterium
TTGAACGCCGCTTGCTCGGTACCAAGGAGAATTCATTGAGAGTTGCTTTTCTATGTCTGGGCGTGATGGGCGCTCCCATGGCGGGCCATCTGGCGCAAGCGGGACATCGGGTGAGCGTGTACAACCGCAGCGCCGGGGCCCGAGAGGCGTGGCTTTCCCAGCACTCGCATTATGACTGTTGGGCCGGGGCCACCCCCGCCGAGGCGGTGGTGGGCGCGGAATTCGTGATGGTGTGTACCGGAAGAGATGCCGATCTGCGCGAAATCGCGCTGGGGGAAGCCGGTGCCTTTGGCGCCATGGAGTCGGGCAGCGTATTGGTCGACCATACGACGGTCTCAGCGGAGTTGGCTCGGGAACTCGCCGCCGAAGCGGAGGCCCGAGGACTCGGTTGGCTGGACGCTCCAATCTCCGGGGGGCAGCTGGGCGCCGAACGCGGCGAGTTGACCATCATGGTGGGGGGGGACGAGGCGGTTTACCGCCGGTCGGCTCCCCTCCTCGATGTCTACGCGAAAAAGCATCTCCTGATGGGCCCGGCGGGTTCGGGGCAACTCAGCAAGATGGTCAATCAGATCTGCATCGCAGGCATGGTGCAGGCTCTGGCCGAGGGGCTGCATTTCGCAAAGCGCAGCGGCCTGGATGCTGAGCGCGTGGTGGAAGTGATCGCCCAGGGTGCCGCCCAGTCTTGGCAGATGGACAATCGCGCCTCGACCATGCTCGCGGGGGAATTCGATTTCGGCTTCGCGGTGGACTGGATGCGAAAGGACCTGGGCATCGCCTTGGCCGAAGCGCGTCGCTGCGGAGCCGAACTTGCACTGACTGCGGCCGTGGATGAACGCTACGCCGAGGTCCAAGCCCGGGGTGGGGCGCGATGGGATACCTCGAGCCTCATTAGCCTGCTGGAGCCCTAGCCTGCTGGAGCCCCAGGCTCCGGGCCCCGATGACGTGGGCGCTTCAAGGCGGTCCCGGCGAGGCCCCCGGGCCGGGGGGCATGAAGAGGAGCAGCTGGGCGATGGAGACGTCGCGTTCGTTCACCTTGTTGTCGCCATCGAGATCGTGGTCGGGCCGATAGTGGCCATCCCGGGCGCTCAACGCGATGGCTTCGACATCGCCCCGCAAGCTGCGCGGAAAACTCTCTCCCCAGGAGGTGGTGGTGCGCCCATCGGCATTGACGTCGGCGTCGCAGAAGTTCCCATAGCCATCACCGTCGGTGTCGCGTTGTCGCGGGTTGGGAATGAGGCGGCAGTTGTCTCGCCAATCCAGCTGACCGTCCCCATCGATGTCCATGCGGATTGGAATTTGCCCAGGCTCGTCGAGGCGCATGAGTGGGTCACCCACGTAGACATTCATCCAGCCCAGGTAGGGCAGGGCGCTGTAGTAGGCCTCGACGGCGCGGACGCCGGCGGCATAGCGACCCAAGAGGATTTGCGGGCGTGCGACACCCGGCAGGGTGGGCTCGGCGACATGGCCCGCGGCGCCCCCAACACCCAGGGCGATCAGGTCGGCGATGAGGGATTGTCCGTATTCCGCTGGCGCGGTGAAGCTTCGTGCATTTGTGCTGACGAGGTCTGTGACCAGTGCACGCGGTGCAAACCGACCGGGGTAGACGCTTCCTTGAATCTCACCGTAGGCACTCGGCTGGGCGTCTTGGCTCGCGTTGCTCCCCCAGGACGCATAGTCCTGGATATCATCGAAGTCCTTGG
>CAWVXN010000689.1:0-1697 GCA_963933695.1 uncultured Myxococcales bacterium
GTGGTCCCGTGACCACAAAATGGAACTCCAAAGACGCGCTTCTCTACGCCGTGGGCGTGGGTGCGGGCACCGATGAGCTGGCCTTCACGACGGAAAACACCCGGGACACGCCCCAACGGGTTCTGCCCACTTTTGCGGTGATCATCGGTGGCGGGGGGGCCCCGTTCAACAAGATCGGCCAGTTCAATCCCGCCATGCTGGTCCACGGTGAAGAGGGCATCGAGTTGTTGGGTGAGATTCCCGTGGAAGGCGAAATCGAAAGTGTCGGCAAGGTCTCGGCGATCTGGGACAAGGGCAAGGGCGCCGTGGTGGAGATGACCTCGGAATCCACCCTGGTCGCCACCGGCGAACCGCTCCTGCGAACGCGCATGTCCGCCTTTATTCGAGGCGAGGGCGATTTTGGCGGGGAGCGCGGGCCGTCGGCCCGCCTTGAAATTCCGACGCGCAAGCCCGATCACGAGGTTCACTACGACACCGCCGTTGACCAGGCCCTGCTCTATCGCCTGTCGGGGGATCGTAACCCCCTCCACTCGGATCCGAGCTTCGCGCAGATGGGCGGCTTTGAGAAGCCGATTCTCCACGGCCTGTGCACCTACGGATTTACCGGGCGAGCCCTGCTCCATTCGCTTTGCGACGGCGATCCGGCACGGTTCAAATCCATGGACGGTCGTTTCTCCAAGCCCGTCTACCCCGGCGACACCCTGGGTGTGTCCATGTGGGTCGATGGCACCGAGTGCATTTTCCAGACCCGCAATCAGGCGGGGGATGTGGTCTTTGATCAGGGGACGATGACCTTCGCCTGAGTGGCCACCGCGGAGTATTCCCGCGAAGCTTGAAACCGGAGACCACGAGCCAGGGGACCCTAGACGTTTGATGTCAGCCGCCACCGCTCGCAGGAGAGTCCCGGGAAATCTGACCGGTGGCCGCGGCCCAGAGAAGCGCGGGCCACGCGGCACTGGCCACGGCCGAGGAGGGAAGCCTCTCGCGGTCACTCCCACCCGGGGGCAGGGTTTGTGAGCCCACTTCGGCGGCCGGAGCCCGGTGAGGGGAGCGGTTGCTGGTGGACCTTGGGTGGAGTCGAGATGCTCGACGTGATGTCGACGGTCGAGCAACTGATGCACCGGGGCCGGGTCGTGCACATCGGAACCGATGCGCAGAAGTCCATGCGACGCATGGAGTTCGTGACCGTGATCTGCGTGCTCGACCCCGGAAAGGGTGGACGGGTCTTCTATACCCGGCAGTTTTCCAAGAAGGAGATGACGCTCTTCGAAAAGCTTTCCATGGAAACCTGGATGAGCCTCGAGTTGGCGTTGAAGATGAACGAGGAGTTCGATCTGCCCGAGGACAAGAGGCGCATCTGGGTCCACGTGGATGCCAACCCCGACACCCGGTACGACTCGAGCAACTACGTCAAGCAGTTGGCCGGGATGGTGGCGGGCAGCGGGTTCCCGGTTCTGGTGAAACCCGACGCCTGGTGCGCATCCCACGTCGCCGACTTTGCGGTGAAGAACAAACACCAGCGGGTTTTCCTGGGCAGAGAGCGCGAAGCCGACTAGCCGTTGCGCAGTTCGCCGCCGAGTTCGCCCACGAGGGCTTCAAAGCGCTTCAGGAATTTTTGCTCGTCCTTCTCGGTCAGGGTCTTTTTGTCCGACTGGAGGGTGACGTGGTAGGCGAGAGATTTGCGGCCCGCGCCCACG
>CAWVXN010000690.1:0-1695 GCA_963933695.1 uncultured Myxococcales bacterium
TACCGGGGATCTCCGCAACCCGTGATCCTGTGCCCGGGAAGCGGTACTATCGAACGGGTCAACCAATCAGGTGCCTCTCGGTCAGCAGAAGGGTTTTGTCAATGAGCGATGAATCGGATCTCTACTTTCGCCAGATTGCTGTGGGTGACATGGCGAACCTCGTGTACTTGGTAGGCAGTCGATCAACTCGCGAAGCGCTTGTGGTGGATCCCGCGTGGAGCGTCGACGGACTCATCGACCAGGCCGAGGAGGATGGCATCAAGGTGGTCGGCGCACTCGTGACCCACTATCACCAGGACCATATCGGCGGAAGTATTTTCGGAATGGAGATCGAGGGGCTCGAGCGCTTCATGGAACGCAGCCCCGGGCCAATCCATGTCCAGAAACTCGAGGCCGAGGGCGTGGCGAAGGTGTCCGGGATGCCGCGCAGCGAATTTGTCGAGCACTCGGGGGGCGACATCATCGAACTAGGAGGCATTCGGGTGCGCCTTCTGCACACACCTGGGCATACGCCGGGTTCCCAGTGCTTCCTGGTGGAGGAGGCGGGGCGGCCCTCTCAGCTCGTCTCAGGCGATACGCTCTTCCTGGGCAGTTGTGGGCGGGTGGATCTGCCCGGGAGCGACCCCGAGCAAATGTACGAGAGCCTGAATGGAACCCTGCGCAAGCTCCCGGATGAAACCCTGGTCTTCCCCGGACACCTCTACTCCGAGGAAGCCCAGTCCACCATCGGAGAGCAAAAGGAGACCAATCCCTTCCTGCGCGTGGCGAATCTCGAGACGTTCCTGCAGTTCATGGGCGCCTAGTTCATGGGCGCCTAGTTCACAAGCGCCTAGTTCACAAGCGCTTAGTTCACAAGCGCTTCGCTCACAGGGTTCAGCTGATCGGCGCTCAGTCGATGCCCGGCTAAAGGGAATGCCCTGGCTTCAGTCCTCGTCTGGATGCCAGGTGGTGATCCGATCCACCAGGCGGGTGTCGCCGATGGACTTGGCCAGGGCTTCCAGTTTGCCTCGCCGAGCGCCGCGCCAGCGCAGGTCGACGAGCTTCTCGTCAAGGGGAACGTCCCGGCGCAAAGTGGCCAAGCGCTTATACAGGAGTGCGTCCTCGCGGTTCTCCTCGAGTTGCGCAGAGAGCCCCGCGGCGCCCCGGACGGGGACCGCCCAGTCCCCGCAATCCCCAGGAATCGCCTCGATGCTCCGGTACTCGGCCAATAGAGTGGCCGAAGATTTTTGTCCCCAGCGCGGGATGCCCGGTATCCCGTCTGCGCTGTCGCCCATCAGGGCAAGGAGGTCGGGGATCGAGCCCGGCGATACGCCCCACTTTTCTGCCACGCCGGCCTCATCAATGATTTTGTCCCGCATGCGGTCCCAGAGGACTATTCGGTCGCCCTCAACGCATTGGGCGAAATCCTTGTCCGGCGAGCAAATCACGATTCGCTCCACCGATTTCTCGACGCTCCAGCGCGCGGCCCCCGTCGCGAGGGCGTCATCCGCTTCAAAGTCGACCATGGGCCAGACCGTCATCCCCAGAGCCTCTGCGGCGGCTTCGGCCAGGGGGAACTGGGCGTAGAGCGCGGAGTCGATTCCCTCTCCGGTCTTGTAGCCGGCAAACAGCTCGTTGCGGAAGGACTCGATCACGTGGTCGAACGCAATCGCTACATGGGTACAGTCCGCCCGCCGTAGCAGCGCGGCCAGGGAG
>CAWVXN010000691.1:0-1681 GCA_963933695.1 uncultured Myxococcales bacterium
TTCTTTGATCCGCCGCGCAAACGCGCGTAAACGTCCCATCCACCCCAACTCTTCAGAGAGTCAGACAGGGAATCCCCATGAGTGAGCAATACGACGCAATCATTATCGGCGGCGGCCACAATGGCCTGACCTGCGCCGCCTATCTCGCCAAGGCGGGGCGCAAGGTTCTCGTCCTGGAGCGCAGGCACCTGCTGGGCGGTGCCGCGGTGACCGAGGAAATCTATCCCGGTTTCAAGTTCACGGTCTGTTCCTACGTGGTGAGTCTTCTGCGCCCAGAGGTGATTCGTGAACTGGAGCTCGCCAAGCACGGGCTTCACATCATGCCTCTGCTCAGTTCCTTCGCCCCCATGGAGAACGGCGACTACCTGCTCACCCATCCCGATGACTCGAGCAATTACCACGAGCTTCGCCGGCATTCCAAGCGGGATGCGGAAATGTTCCCCCTCTTCAATCAGATGATGTACGAGATGGCCCACGCGGTGAAGCCGATTCTCGCGACAGTGCCCCCGGACCCGAGTGCGCCGGGCCTGCGCGGTCTGCAAGATCTCAACTACCTGCGCAAGCATGTTCAAGGCATGAGCAAGAAATCATTTCATTGCCTGACCAAGCTGATGACCATGAGCGTGAGCGATTTTCTCGATGAGTGGTTCGAGACCGACATCCTGAAATCCCTGATGGCGCTCAACGGAATCATCGGCACCATGTTGGGTCCGAAATCGCCTGGGACCGCGTACGTGTTGCTCCACCATTACATGGGCGAACTCGACGGGGCCTTTACGGCCTGGGGGGCGCAGCAGGGAGGCACCGGTGGGGTGAGCGAGGCGATTGCCAGCGCAGCGCGGAGCCATGGGGCCGAAATTCGCTGCAACGCCCATGTGGAGCAGGTTCTGGTCAAGAATGGTACCGCCGTGGGCGTGGTGCTGGAAAACGGCGACGAGATCAGGTCCAAGGTCGTGGCTTCGGGCTGCGATCCCACTGTGACCTTTCGAAAACTTCTCGAGGAGAAGGAACTGCCCGATGATCTGATTTCGGCCATCGACAACTTCAAGTACCGGGGCTCGTCGGGCAAGGTCAACCTCGCCCTGGACGGTTTGCCGCGTTACTCGGCCCTGGGTGACGACGCGTCCGCCCAGTGCATGGCTGAGATCTGCCCCAATATGGACTACCTCGAAAGGGCGTATGACGACGCGGTGTACGGAGGATTTTCCAAGCGTCCCTTCATGGATGTGGAGATGCCCACGGCCAACGATCCCACCATGGCGCCTCCGGGCAAGCATGTGATGTCGATCTTCGTCCAGTACGCCAACTATGCCCTGGATCCCTACGAGACCCGGGACGCCCAGCGCGATGCCTTCGGAAACGCAGTGATTGACACCCTGGCGGACTTCGTGCCGAACATCAAAGACCTGATTATCCACAAGCAGGTTCTGACGCCCTGGGACATCGAGCAGCGGGTGGGGCTCACCGAGGGGAATATTTTTCAGGGTGAGTTGACCCTCGATCAGCTCTTCTTCTTTCGTCCGGCGCCCGGGTATTCGGATTATCGGACGCCGGTGAAGAACTACTACCAATGCGGTTCGGGGACGCACCCCGGAGGCGGCATTACAGCCGGGCCGGGCCGGCTGGGCGCGCTGGAAATTCTACGCGACGGGAACGTATAAGCAGTTTTACCATCGATTGA
>CAWVXN010000692.1:0-1675 GCA_963933695.1 uncultured Myxococcales bacterium
GGCCCTCTCGGGCCCTCCCTGCTTAGTGGCTCTCGGTCTCTGGGTTCGGCGCCATCGTCGGGGCGCGGGCACCATGGGGGGGATGGAGAGGCGCGCCTGGGAACTGGCGATTGCCCTGGCTTTGGGGGCTGTCGCTGCGCTTCTGCCGGCGGAACTTCGTACAGGCCTTGGGGCGATGGCAGTGGGTGGGCTGGTCCTATTGGGGGGCGGCGTGTTTTTGGGCCTCGTCCCCTTCGCCGTGGCGGGCTTGATCGACATGCGGGGCTCCGCCGAGTGGTTCATCGCGATTCGCTATCTGGTGGCTCGGCGCAGGCAGGTCTTTATCTCGGCGATTACCGCGATCTGCATCCTGGGGATTGCCGCGGGGGTCTGGCTGATTGTCGTGGTCTTGTCGGTGATGAACGGGTTTGAGCAGACCTGGCGCGAGGAGATCCTGGGCAATCGGGCCCATTTCGTCGTGGAAAGCCAGGCCGGCTCCTTTGCCGACTATGCCGAAACCCTCGAACGGATCCGTCAGGTGCCGGGGGTTGTGGCGGTTTCGCCCTTTCTCGATGCCGATGCCATGGTGCGCGGCCGCTCGGGAGAGATCTACAGCGTGCGGGTCCGGGGGGTCGACCCGGAGCAGGTGTCCCAGGTGACTCGCCTGGCCCAGGATATGGTGAGCGGCTCGCTCTCGAATCTCGAGGCCAGGGGCGAAGCTTTACCCCGGTCAGACGAGTTGCAAGAGGGGGTCGCCGGGGCGCCCGCCATTGTCATCGGTAACCAACTCGCTTCGGCGCTCGGGGTGGATATCGGCGATGCCCTGGTGGTGATCTCGCCCTTTGGCGGGCCGCCGACGCCCATGGGACCCTCACCCCGGTTGACGCGTTTTCGAGTGGAGGGGGTCTTTCGCTCGAGCTTTTTCCAGTTCGATGAAGCCTTTGCGTACGTGACGCTGGAGGCTGCCCAGGCATTCAGGCGGTCGGCGGATGTGATTGACGGCGTGGAGGCCCTGACCACCGATCACTATCGCTCTCAGCGGGTGGCGGACGCGGTGGCCGTTAACCTGGGCTACCCATTCGAAACCCGGGACTGGAAGGAATTCTTTCCGGCCTTCTTCCAGGCGCTCAAGACCGAGCGCATCATGATGTTCATACTGCTGACCATGATCATGGTGGTGGCGGCTTTCGTGATCGTGGCGACGCTCATCATGATGATCATGGAGAAGTCGGGCGACATCGCGATTCTCAAGGCCATGGGAGCCGAGGATTCATTGGTGGAGAGGATTTTCGCCTTGGAGGGCACCCTGATCGGTCTCGCGGGGACATCGCTCGGCGTGGTGGCGGCGGTGGCGGTGACCCATCGGTTGGGCTGGATTCAAGACAGAATCGAGGACCTGACGGGAGTGGATACGCTGCCTGCAAGCATTTACCAGTTCTCGTCGCTGCCCTCTCGCCTGGACCCCTTGCAGGTAGGCGGCGTGGCATTGATCGCCATGGTTCTCTCCCTGGGCGCGACTTTGCTGCCCAGTCGTCAGGGGGCTCGCATCGATCCCGCCGAAGGTCTTCGCCATGATTAGTCCCGAGGCACCGCTGATCGAGATCCAAGGGCTCTGCAAACGATTCGGCCAGGGGGCCGGGGCCATTGAAGTTCTTCGCGGCATTGACTTGTGACTGGAGGCGGGCGACCGAGTGGC
>CAWVXN010000693.1:0-1673 GCA_963933695.1 uncultured Myxococcales bacterium
CGATCACGCCGGCCGAAATAGAAGAACTCCACGCCTACGGGGTGGCAAGAATCTTCAGTCCCGACGACGGTCGGGATCACGGTCTCCTGGGCATGATCCGGATTATTCTGGAGGATTGCGGGTCCGAGTCGGTGCAAGCCGCTCGCCGAGCCGGGACCGATGAACTCGACGACCTCGTGGACGGCTTGGAGCCGGACCAGGAGGCCCGGATTTCTCGCCTGATTACCTTTCTCGAGGAGGAATCGGGGGAGCCCACCGCCCCGGGTGCAGCCTTGCGCGCACGCTTGGACCAACGGGCTGGGGAAAGAGCACCCACGGCGGTGGTGGGCTTCACCGGGACCGGCGGTGCGGGGAAGTCCAGCGTGGTGGACGAACTGGTGCGCCGGTTTAGGGAGGAGTTCCCCCTTCGCTCGGTGGGTATGTTGCTGATTGACCCGACTCGCAGGCGCTCGGGAGGAGCGCTACTGGGCGACCGGATCCGCATGAATGCAATCCACGGCAGCGGGGTTTTTGTACGGTCCATGGCGACTCGCCGGGCCAATCTCGCCCTGTCCACTTCGGTGCGCGATGGCTTGAGGGTTCTCCAGGCTGCAGGCTTTGATCTGATTCTGGTAGAGACCGCCGGGATAGGCCAAAGCGATTCGGAGATTGTGGACCTGGTGGATCTCTCGCTCTACGTCATGACGCCGGAGTTCGGTGCGCCGTCCCAGTTGGAAAAAATCGACATGTTGGATCTCGCCGATCTGGTGGTGCTCAACAAGTGCGACAAGCAGGGCGCTCGGGATGCTTTGCGCGATGTGCGCAAACAGTGGCGGCGCAATCACGAGCAGTTTGATCTGGACGAGGCAGACATTCCCGTCTTTCCGACTCTGGCGCGGAACTGGAACGATTCCGGAACCGATCGCTTGTACTCAGTACTCCGTCAACGGGTCTCGGATCTCACGGGGGGGCGCTTTGAGGGTGAAGCCTTCGTCGGTGTGACCGATCCGGACGAAGCCTTCGATCTGCCTGGGGCAATTCCCCCGGCGCGCAGCCGTTATCTTGCGGAAATTGCCGAGTGCGTTCGGGGCTACAAGGCCCGGACCGCGGAATCGGCTCGTCAGGCTTCCGATGCGGATGGGATTGCCCGGGCGCTGGGAGCCATGGGGCACGAGACGCCGGGGATGGCCCAGGCCTTCACCGCGGGCACTGAACCGGGGCAGGGCGAAGCGCAAGATACCGCCAGCGAACTCAGGCGACTCTATAACGCGCGCCTGGCGGCTCTGCCCGGGGATCTGCGTCGTGGCTTGGCAGCCTGGCCGGATATCCGTGAGCGCTATGGGGCCGAGTCCCAGACCTATTCCATTCGCGATGCGTCCATCGAGGTGGCCAACCACGTCCCGAGCCTTTCGGGAACGCCCGTCCCGAAGGTATCGGTTCCGGCGACCGAGGATTGGGGAGAGATCGCTCGCTTCCTGGGCCTCGAGAACCTGCCCGGTTATTTTCCGTTCACCGCGGGCGTCTTCCCCTTCAAGAGGGAGGGAGAGGATCCCACACGTATGTTTGCGGGTGAGGGGGGCCCCGAGAGAACCAATCGGCGGTTTCACTTCCTTGCGTCGGATCAACCCGCGGCTCGGCTATCGACGGCCTTCGACAGCGTGACCCTCTATGGCCGAGACCCCGAGGATCGGCCC
>CAWVXN010000694.1:0-1671 GCA_963933695.1 uncultured Myxococcales bacterium
CAATCTGCGTAAAACGTTTTCGAGGGACGTCCCGAGGGAGCTCGGATCGGGCATCGAAAAATCACTATCCCCTCGCCGGCGCGTGGGCGCTCTTCCCCCGGTGCAGTGCCGGGATGGGCATCCCGCATTGACCGGACGTGGATAAGAACGGAGAGAACGATGAAGAAACTGGCAAAGATTCTTGGTATCGCCGTGGGCGTGCTCGCCGGCGTGATCGGCCTGCTCCTCGTCGCAAGTCGTTTCTCGGACGGACCGCTGGTGGAGATGCTACCGGGTGGTCCCTTCAAGAGTGGCGAGATCGTGATGGAAGGCCCGAGCGATTGGAGCTTCTTGGCGGAGCGCCCATTTGTGGACTTCGAGTCGGCCGGTCGATCCCGAAAGTCGTACGTTTTCACGCTCGACGGCGACGCCTTCGTTGGCGCAAGCCTGGGCTTCCCGCCTTTTAAGACCTGGCACGAAGAGGCCCTCGAGGATCCCGCGGCGGTGATTCGAATCGACGGCAAGCGCTATCCCCGTCGGCTGCAGAAGATCGAAAACCCTGCACTGCGCGCCCGACTGAAGGAGCGGGGGCTGCAGAAGTACGGCGGCAGCCCTGACCCGAGCTCCGACACCTGGTTTTTTCGCTTGGATCCGCCGAGCTGATCCTAGTCCGAGAGCCGGCGCACTCCCTAACCTGATCTCGTAGGGGATAGGACATTCAAGCTGGCTTCTGGCACAACGTCCGAGTAGGGGCGTTATGTTAAGTCCCTAAGCGAGCCCCATGGCGGGCCTGTTTCTTCTATACTGGGATCTGGGCCCAGGACGGTGAAGAGCGAGGCCCACTGAAGTGCGCGAGACATCCCCGCGCACGATGGCTGGCTGGCCTCATGCTCCTGCATCAATCGATGTGCCGCAATCGGATTCCATAGTGACGAATTGGCTGAGAAAAATCAGAGATAGATCGATCATCAGGCGATCAGGCCAATTCGACCCGGATTTCTACTCTGTCACCTACCCGGACCTGGCCCAGAACAGGAAATGGGGGAGGCGGCCCCTCGGGCATTTCGTGCGTTTCGGCGCATCGGAGAGACGCGCTCCCCGCCCGGGTTTCGATACCGAGTTCTATCTTCTCGCCAATCCCGAGGTCGAGAAAGCCGGAGTGAATCCCTTTCGCCACTATCTGCGATTCGGTTATCGAGAAGGGCGAACCCCGAGCGCAGCTCCCGATTTTTTTTCGGAATGGAGGCACTTCAACCCGCAGGTTTCGCGTTGGAACCTGTTGGGGCAGCTGCGGAACTGGCGCGATGCCTGGGAGATCAAGAAGAGCCATCGCTTCAGCCCGGAATGGTACTGGGGCCGGAACCCCGACGTTCTGGAGGCGGCACAGAACAGTTTCTGGTGGCCTTTCCGCAAGAGTCGGATAAAAGCGCTGGTGGCCGTCTCCAAGGCGATGACCCACCCCATCCGGCACTTCGTCTGGTGCGGCGTATACGAAGGGAGGCACCCCGGCACGGAGTTCGATCCCCAGTTCTACGTCCGGGCCAATGCCGACATGAGGTCAAGCGGAGTCAATCCCTTCGTTCACTATCTGCGACAGGGAATTCATGAAGACAGGCCGGCTCGCGATATCCGTGAGGTCGACTCCCATGAGACCGGGTTGGAGATTCATGGCGACGAAGCGTCTCAACTGGA
>CAWVXN010000695.1:0-1654 GCA_963933695.1 uncultured Myxococcales bacterium
GGATGAGGAAAGGGAACCATGCCCATTGAATTTTCGTCCGCGAGTGAGTTGGCCGAGCGCATCCGCACCAAAGCGATTAGTTCCCGTGAATTGACGGATCTCTATATCGATCGCATCGAGCGCTTGGATGGAGAACTCAATGCGGTGGTGGTGCGCGATTTCGAGCGGGCGCGCCAGGCGGCGGACGCTGCGGATCAAGCCCTGGCTCAAGGAAACGTATATGGCCCGCTGCACGGCGTACCCATGACGATCAAAGAGGCCTACGACATTGCCGGGCTGCCCACGACTTGGGGGGTGCCCGCCTTCAAGGACAACATTGCGAAGCAAGACTCCGAGACGGTCAAACGCTTCAAGGCCGCGGGCGCGCACTTCATGGGAAAGACCAACGTGCCGCTGCAACTCGCTGATTTTCAGAGCTACAACGAAATCTACGGCACCACGTGCAACCCCTGGAACACGGAACGCGGTCCGGGAGGCTCTTCGGGCGGCTCCGCCGCGGCATTGGCGGCCGGGTTCTGCGCCCTGGAAAGCGGCTCGGATATCGGCGGGTCCATCCGCAACCCCGCGCATTTTTGTGGCGTCTACGGCCACAAACCCACTTGGAACATCGTGCCCCAGCAGGGGCATTCCCTGCCCGGCATGCTGGCTACACCGGACATTGGCGTGGTCGGGCCCCTGGCGCGTAGTGCCGAGGACCTGGCGCTTTCCCTCGAGATCATTTCGGGTCCCGAGCCCCTGGTGGAGCGCGGCTGGAAGCTGGAACTCCCGCCCCCCCGGCACACGAAGCTTTCGGATTATCGCGTCGCGCTCTGGCCCACGGACCCCATGGCGCCGGTGGCCACCGAGGTGGCCGACCGGGTTTCGCAAGTGGGCGATCGCCTGGCCGCCCTCGGCGCGCACGTTTCCGATACCGCGCGTCCCGCCTTCGACATTGCAAGCAGCCACGAAACCTATCTCTATATGCTGAATGGGGTGATGGCCGCCGGTTTGCCAAGCGAGGTTCTGTCCGCCATGGAGGCTCAGGTGGCGGGCCTCGACCCCCAAGACCGCAGCACCGAAGCCGTGATGGCCCGGGCGGCGGTTCAGAAACACGGGGATTGGCTTCGCTACAACAACCGGCGGGAAATGCTGCGCATGGCCTGGCGCGACTTCTTCCAGGACTGGGACATCCTGCTCTGCCCCCAGACGGCTACGCCGGCGTTCGAACACGATCATCGCCCCATGGAAGAGCGCACCCTCGCGGTGGACGGTTCCCCCCAGCCCTATTTCCAACAGCTCTTCTGGGCGGGCCTGACCACCGTGGCCTATCTGCCCAGCACGGTATTTCCCACCGGGGCATCCCGGGAAGGTCTGCCCATCGGGCTCCAGGCCGTTGGGGCCGAATACGATGACTACACCTGCATCGATTTTGCTCGGCTCATGGCCGACGAGATGGGTGGCTTTGTAGCGCCCCCGGGTTATTGAGAATGCAAAAGGGTCGCTGGGCGGCGATTTTTTTTGCTGACGGGCAGCGATCGCGCTGAGGGATCGGGCTGAGGAATGGCGCTGTGGCATCAAGGGATGGACGCGCCGAGGAACCACAAGATGGAGGAAGCGAAATATGAATGACCGAAGCGCGCTGCCGGCCTGGCAGCCGAAATTTTCCGAATGGGTG
>CAWVXN010000696.1:0-1645 GCA_963933695.1 uncultured Myxococcales bacterium
CGTTTCGCCTAGAAACTCAGGCGAATCCGGCCGGTCAGGGCGCTGCTCGTCACACCTTCCCACAGGAATCCGTCGTAGCGCAGGGTGAACGTCAGGCGGTCGGCAACCAGGGGGGTCCAGTCGACGCCGACGCCGAGTTCGAAGCCCTGGCCCGAATCGTCTCCCTGGACGCTGAAGAGTTCGCCCGGGGCAGCGGAAAAGCGCGCGTTCACGTTTTGCTGGGTTGCGCCCAAGGGTTGCCGCCAGCGCACGGAAAGACTCGGGCGCCAGACTCCATCGGCATTTTCCAGCAGCGCTGTCCAGTAGCCCTGTTTGTGGAGGGCCGTGGTGAGGTCGAATCCGACCCGTAGAGTTCGGGCGGTCTCATTGCGGCTCGGGAGGGTGAGGGCCGCGGCGCCGCCACCGGTTTCGGCGATCTCGGATTGTATCAAGGTGGTGTAGTCCAGGGAGATGAGTGGGGCGATGCGGAACGCTTCGGTCTCGATCCCGTATTCGACTTCGGCGCGAATGCCCAGGCGGTCAACGCCATAGACCCCTTCCGCGACGCCGACGAAATCGCCGATGGCGATATTTCGAGACCGTTCCTGCCAGCTGTGCCCATAACTGGCCACCGCCTGAAGCCTGATGGGGCCCCGGCGATAACCGGCGTAGAAGCCCAGATCCAGCGTTGTGAAATTTCCTGGGCCGACATCATCCACTTGGATCGAGTCGTAGGCGGTGCCCACGCTGGCGGAAATCACCAGGCTCTCGTTCAAGCGGCGATCGAATCCAAGGGCCAGTCCTCCGGCATTGTCCTCGAAGGAGATGTGCCCGGCACTGCCCTCCCGGCGGCTGAATTGCCCATAGGACGTGATCCAGGGGTCAAAAATGTGCTCGCGGCAGGCCAGTTGGGTACGGGGATCCGTGCTGGTCTGGCCCGACAGGGGAACACAAAAACGGGGTCGATCGAGCATGAGTTGGACGAAGCGGTGGCCGAGTTCGAGGGTGGCTTGGGTGTGGGCCGTGTAGGCCTCGGGGCCCAACTGGTTCATGGCCGATAGGTAGTCGCTGAACTCAAGGCTCTCGACTTGATCGATGAGGTCCTGAAGGGAGGGATCGATGCCCGTGCCCGAGAGCCCGGTGATGGCCTGGGAGGTGGCCCACTGGTTGTCCGAGTAGCCGGACACGTTCACGGAAACAAGGACACGGTTGTTGGCCAGGTCATAGACGGGTTCGCCGATGATTAGGTTGGGATCGTTGCTCAGGAGCACGGAATCGAACTCGCCCAGGAGGCCGCCGTCCGCTTGGAGAACGATGAAATCGGCTTCGCCTCGAAAGCCGCCCCCCACCACCACGTCCAGGAGGCCATTGGCGAGGTCTGCGCTTCCGGTGGTGAGAAGGACCGGGGCGGCCTGGGTTTGGACGCTCAAAATTGTTTGTAGGGTGGGCTCGGGATCGCCGGGTTGGGGAATCAGGGGAAGGGGTGCGTGGCTGTAGTTTCCGTTGAGGGTGGTGGGCCGGGAGAGGGAAAGGATGCCCGCCCGATCGACGATCACGTCGGTGGCCGATTCGGTTTGCCCGGTGAACTGCCAACGCCCGGAACTGACGCGGATCGATTCGAAATTGCGGATGCGGGCAGCATCGAAGTCCCCCAAGGCACCCGAGC
>CAWVXN010000697.1:0-1644 GCA_963933695.1 uncultured Myxococcales bacterium
GGCAGCTATGATATTGGAGTTCGCTTTTGACAGTCTCCGAAAATCTTAGAATCAGGGAGTACCGATCTTCGGAGAATCTCACTCCGGTGGCGACCAGGAGGCTTTAGTGGACAAAGGCGATTTGAAGAAAGTCGGGTGCAGCCAAGAAGAAGAGTATTTCTATAAGCTGAACCAGAAGTTGCTCGAAAAGAATCGCGAGAAAGCTTCCTAAGCAAAAGCAGAAGACGACCGCCCAGACAGCTGGATGAAGTGTCCCAAGTGTGGTGACCAAATGGAAGAGATTGATCTGGCAGGAATTGACATCGATAAATGCCAGGGCTGCCAGGGAATCTATTTTGACACTGGCGAGTTGGATATCCTGTTGCAAAGTAGAGATCGCGGTGGGTTCTTGGGATTGCTCAAGAAGTTCGTGGAATAGCCTGCCTGCGCGCCGCGCCCAATTCATCTAAGACTTCGCTCATTCGTGAACTCGCCATCGCCAAGTAGAGAAGCCCCAATTGGCCCAGATTCATATGCGATTTGGCCGATGGGAGGTGTTGGCCATGAGCGAAGCCTACTCGATATATGCCAGCGAACGGGGTCTGCGCTTCGCGGGTCGCATCGACGGTGACGCTGTCCTCGACGTTCGGACGAGAATAGGAATGATAAGGCCCATTTCCCGACCCTGTTCGTGTATCGGTGCCACGCCGAGCCCGCATCGCCGACGCCTCAGCTCCGAACCGGGCAAAAGTCCGGCGGATTTAAACAAGTTTCATTAGCAGTGCGTTGAGTACTCTCTGGCGAAGCACGACCGAGAAAGTATGCCGGGGACGTGCGAAAAAAGAGGTCGATGAGGAGAGGGAAGATGGTGAGATGGGATTCTCGAGGGCTCGTTCAGTTTTCAGCGCTCGCATGGTTGGCCTCGCTATTCGTACTCGTGGGTTGTGCCTCGATCACGATCACGGAGCGTGAAGAGTACGTTGGTGAGCGGCTGGCCCGCCCGGCTCAGATACTCGTGCACGACTTTGCTGTGACCGCGGAGGGTTTGCCGAAGTGGTCCGAATTGGGACAGGAGTACGTTGGTTCCCAAGCGTCGATAGAGGATGTCGAGGCAGGGCGAGAGCTCGGCGGTGCGATGGCGAAAGATCTCGTGAAACGGATCCAAGAGATGGGGCTGACCGCGGCGCATGCGACCGATGACTCGCCGCCTCAGGTCGGCGATCTCATACTCGTCGGTTATCTCATCTCGGTCGATGAAGGAAGTGTCTTCAAACGCTTAGTACTCGGGTTTGGCACAGGCGCTGCTGAGATCTCCAGTCATACTGAAGGCTACGTTGCGACGAAGCAGGGCGTTCGCAAGCTCGGCTCTGGCACGGTTGCCTCGAAACCGGGAAAAGCTCCGGGGGCCATAATTCCGATCATCTTGTTCGCGGCGACGGCCAATCCGATCGGTCTGATCGTGACGATGCCTTTGAAAATCGGCCAGGAGCTGACGGGACGAAGCAAGATGAAAGGTGTCGGCCGGCGGATGACAAAGAAGATCGCCGAGGAACTCGAGGTGAAATTCCGCGAGCAGGGTTGGATCGAGGACTAGCCATCCTACGTGAGGGGGTAGGGTAGGAGGAAGCCCTGAGCCGACGGTGACGAAGGTGCGGAACTGTGAGC
>CAWVXN010000698.1:0-1641 GCA_963933695.1 uncultured Myxococcales bacterium
ACCGTGGAACTGCTCGACCTCGAGTTTGCCCTGAAGGCCAGGAACCTGCTCGGCCAAGTAGGCCGTCAATCGGGGCTCGTCGAGACGTTCGTCTTCTCGGGTGGGTGAGGCCGTATCCGCTTGCATGGGGGAAACTCCCAGTTGGGTCCGGGTGAACTTGATGTTCGGGCCGAGGTGGGTGGGCTCAGACGATGGTTTGTCCGCCGTCGACAATAAAATTCTGGCCCGTGGCGAAGGAGCCCGCTCGGGACGCGAGATAGACCGCGACTCCGGCGAGTTCGTCGGGCTCACCGATCCTTCGCAGGGGAGTGGTCGAGGTTGCGGCCTTGAGGGTTTCCGGGTTCTCCCACAGGGCTCGGGCGAAATCGGTTCGAATCAGGCCCGGCGCAATGGCATTGACTCGAACGTTGTGGGGCCCGTACTCCGCGGCCAGGTTGCGGACCAGGGCAAAGTC
This sequence comes from uncultured Myxococcales bacterium, assembly GCA_963933695.1. Classification (GTDB taxonomy): domain Bacteria; phylum Myxococcota_A; class UBA9160; order UBA9160; family UBA4427; genus JAZXM01. Next base: position 455 of record CAWVXN010000698.1, read on the forward strand.
AGCGGCTTTGGAAATGTTGTACGCGCCGATCACGGTGCTTGCCTTGAGGCCTCCGACGCTGGAGACAATCATGATCGAGCCATCCTTTCGCTCGATCATCTCCGGAACCACCATCTGGCAGAGCCAGTGGTTGGACTTGATATTGGACGACATGATTTTGTCGAAGGCGCCATCGGGAATGTCCATGGCCGGGCCGTAATACGGGTTAACGGCCGCATTGCAGACCAGGACGTCGATCTGCCCCCAGTGCGCCCGGGTCTGGTCCACCAACGCCTGGAGCTCCTCCTTGACGCCGATGTTCGCGGGGATCGCGATGGCTTCGCCTGTGTGATCGGCGCAGCGCGCGTTGATATCCGCCGCGACCTCGGCGCAGGGGTCGGGCTTGCGGCTGGAGATCACTACCCGGGCTCCGTGCTCGGCCATGGCCGTGGCGATGGATCGCCCGATGCCCTTGGAGGAGCCGGTGACTACTGCCACCTTGTTGCTTAGGTCAAAGAGGTCGCTCTGGATGGCCAATGAAACTCTCCTTGCTTGAGTGGGAATCGAAAGCTTTGAACGCTTGGGAAAAGGAATGGAATGGAATGGAGGGCGAACTAGCTTTTCTTCAGCCAGGTCGCCGGATGCTGATCCGCTGGAAACAGGCTCCCTTGCCACCGCTGCATGCCACCGATCCAGCGGTCGACATCGGCCCCCTTGCGCTTCACGTACTCGGCGACCTCGGGGTGGGGGAGAATATGAAAGCGCTCTTCCGCCATGGCTTCGACGATGACCTGAGCGACATCTTCGGGCTGGAGTACGCCGTCGGCGCTGGCCACACTGAAACCCGAGTCCATTCTCTTGGCATCGGGGCTGTTGGCCCCGATGTTGGTGGCGACCGCTTGGGGACACAAAACCGAGACACGAATTCCCTGGTGGCCGTGGGTGATTGAGATCCATTCGGCCAGGGAGACCGCCGCGTGCTTGGTGAGGGTATAGTGGAGAGATCCGAATTGGGAGAGCAGCCCCGCCGCTGACGCGGTGCTCATCAGGTAGCCCTCTCCGCGCTCCACCATGCGCGGGATCATGGCCCGGGCGGCAAAGAGATGGGCCAGGACGTGGACCTCCCACATGCGCTGAAGATCTTGGGTGGGCGCCTCCAGGCCGCCAAGGGTGACGAAGCCCGCGTTGGAAAAGAAGAGGTCGATCGG
>CAWVXN010000699.1:0-1636 GCA_963933695.1 uncultured Myxococcales bacterium
AGGAAGAGCCGGCCCCATCGCCCGGGCTACCTTAGGACCGAGGAGTTCCGCCAGGGGGCCGTACACATACCAGGGTCCGCCCCTCGCGACGATTTCGAGCAGATCTGATTCACGGGTCACCCCACGCCAGTCGAGGCCCGCCCCGAGACACAACCCTCGATCTTCCCGGGCCTCAGAATCCTGGGCATCGCCCAAGTAAACAAATTTTCGAACTCCCCGGCGATGCAAGGTGCCCGCGAATTCGTCATTCCGGGGCCGCGGACCCAAGGCGACATTCGGTGCAATGACCCGGGCACGCCCCCGGAACAGAGGTTCAACGAAGAGCGCGGGAGGCAGCGGGGGCAGCCCCGAATAAAGGGCCTGAACAAAGGCTTCAGCCGACGGCGATCGACCCGAATCCAGCGAAAGGAAGGCGTGCACGACCTTGGAGCCGGGACTTCGACGGATTCGGTCGGCCACCGCCAGGGCCACGTGCCCATCGTAGGGATCGACGGGAATAGGCAGAACGACCAGTTCCATACCATTGCCTTCGTAAATACGTCTTTCTTCCTCGATCCAGGGGCGATCCTCTAGGCGATGGGGATCGAGGAGTGAGAACACCGGGCCGTTTGAGCCGGACAGGAGGTAGCTCACGTACTCATTCTTGGCTGGCTGAGGGGTCAAGAAAATTCCCTCCCCAACGAAAACCACCCTCCCTCTTTCCCAAAGCATTCCGTCGTGCAACTGCCGGTTCTTTTCGTGGTTCTCGGTGCCTTCCGTCAACCCGATCTCCGCCATGGGGTTCAGTTCCTGAACCCATCGCTTGGCGATTCGAACTCGATCCTTCCCAAGCAGGCAGTGCACGTAGTATCGACCGTGTCCTCGCTCGACGATCGTCTTGATGATGTTCAAGGACTCCTCGTTGTCGCTGACCCACGGCAGCATGGGCGCATGAATAAATTCGAGTCCCGCAGCGTTCGCCGTTCGCCGCTCTTCACCGATCAAGCGGGTTTCGAAGGGAACAACAGCCGGATGAAGCAGGGAGATCACACCCGAATATCCCTCGGAAGCCAGCTGCGCGAGGCGCGCCTCACTCGGATAAGGGCCAAAGGTAAAACGAGAACCGACGAAACTCTCACCGGCATCCCCGCCTTGGGCCGAGACAAGCCACCAGCCCACGCATAATCCGGCCAGGCCAACAGCCAGGCTCGGAAGCCCGAACTTCAGAATGCCCAGGGATGTGCGCCTCACTCGACGGGATAACCATCCAGCCAGAATCAGGGAAACCACGATCAGGACAAGAATGGCGAGACGAACGATTGCGGCTTCCGTCTCCGCCGAAACACCTTCGTCGCGCATCGACTCAAGCAGACCCCGCAATGGGCCCAGAAGTGTAAACGTTCCCAACACGAACCCGACGCAGGCTGCGAAGAAAACGAAAAGCGAGAGCGCCTGCATTAGAGCAACTTCATGACATCAACTCAAAACAGGTAACCGAGGCCAAGTCCAAAGAAGATTCCGTCCCGGTCCCGCCCGTTAGAAAGCCTCTCCCGCTCGATTCCCACGTTTGCTTTCAAGACCAGACTGTCCCTGATGCGGCGATGATACGCCAATTGCACCGAACTCGAATCCAGGTCCGACGCAGTGTCGACAAGGT
>CAWVXN010000700.1:0-1636 GCA_963933695.1 uncultured Myxococcales bacterium
ACAGTCGAGCGACCGATGCCCGGGCCGGGGAGCGGGTTCAACTCTCGCGACGCCCCCTGAGGGCGGGTCCTAAAGGCTTTGCCTAATAACCGTAGAGACCCCTGAGGCCCTCTATTTGACGCGCCCATATTTACACGCCATTTACACGCCGGGATCTTTTTATTTGCCGAAAAGGGCAGTTTTCTGTCACTATCACCGTTAGCCATTAAAAACCTTGTTAGTTCAGTCCCTTACGTGGCCTGGGCGATGGTCAGGCCGGGCGCAATCTGATGGGAATTCCTCGACTTAAACGGCATAAGCTGACGCTGCTGATGCTCGTGGCCATAGGCTGCGGTGTGCCCTGGGGCGGGGCCTGGGCGCAAAACTTGCTCTCCATCGATCCCTCGACCTCCTCGTTCACGGTTGGCCAATCCTTCCAGCTTAGTCTGGAAATGAATTTTGTGGATCCTTCGTCCGGGGGCGGGGTCACGGTGGTCTATGACCCGGCCGTGGTGTCCTTGGACTCGATTGAAGTACTGGCGGGTGACGTCGACTTTCAGTGTCCGGGGTCGACAGTCATAGCCTGCCCCGGCGACCCCGCTTTTATTTCCTTTGGAGACCTGGCGGGACTGGTGGGTGGGACCACGGTCGCGACTCTTGGGTGGACGGCCATCGGACCGGGGTCATCGACGATTGCTCTGGCTCCGGCTTCTCCCTTTGGCGAGGTGGGTGCCGGCGAGTTGGCGGTGGTCATGACCGGCGCCGGGGTGGAGATCGGCGCGCCCGGGGTGCCCGCGCTTTCCACTGGGGGCTTCTTCCTGCTGGTCGTTGCGCTGATGGTCTCGGTGTTCGCCAGGCGTCGTTGGAGCCGAGGCCGGCTGGCGGTCACGTTGCCCCTTGCTTTGCTGCTGTGCACGTTGTGGGCGCCGCCATCGTCCGCCCAGGGGGCAGGGGACACGGATCTCGATGGCATCGGCGATGACGTGGATAATTGCACCGAAGTACCGAACGCCGACCAACGCGACACCAACGCGGACGGGTACGGGAACCTCTGCGATTCCGATCTGGACAACGACCATGACGTAGACGCTGCCGATCTGGCTCTGATGAAGTCCGTATTCTTCACGAGCGATCCCGATGCCGACCTAGACGGTGACGGCACTGTGAATTTTCTGGATCTGGCCCGGATGGGGGGCACCTTTGGTGCGCTTCCCGGCCCAACCTGCTCGGCGTGTCTTCCCGCTCCGCCTTCGGGAACCTTCTGCGGCTCGGCTGCGGGCTCGGGAATCGCGATTCCGGACGACGACCTCGCGAGCGCGACGGATTCGGTTGTGATTGCCGAGAACATCACAATCGCCGATCTCAATGTCTCGGTTGGCATCAGCCACGCCTGGGTGGGAGATTTGAGCGTTTCCCTTCTCCACGGCGAGACCGGTACCGCCATTGACTTGATCGACCAAGTGGGAGTTCCCGCCTCGGGATTCGGCTGCTCCGGGGACGATATCGATGCCACCCTCGACGACGAGGCCACGCTGCCCGCCGAGGGTGAATGCGCCGCAGGGGCGCCCGCCATAGGGGGCTCCTTGCTGCCGAACGTTGCCTTGGGGGCATTTGACGGTGAAAATATCGGGGGGACGTGGACCCTGACCGTGAAGGA
>CAWVXN010000701.1:0-1628 GCA_963933695.1 uncultured Myxococcales bacterium
ACCGGATCCACCGCCGTGATACCCAGGGCATAACAGACCGCGCTATTGGCCGCGGAACCGCGCCCCTGGCAGAGGATGTTCTCGCGCCGGGCGAAGTCGGTGATGTCGTGGACGATGAGAAAATATCCGTCGAGATTGAGTTTTTCGATCACGGCGAGTTCGTGTTCGATTTGGGCACGAACTCGGGGTGGCAGGGGCGAGCCATAGCGCTGACGCGCTCCCCGGTAGGTGAGGGCGCGCAGGTGTTGGGGCTGGCTCTCGCCCGGAGGCAACGGATACTCGGGAAAGCGGTAGTCGAGATCAGCCAGATCGAAATGGCAGCGCTCGGCGATGGTTCGGGTGGCGGCCAGCCATTGGGGCCGGTCGGCGAAGCGTCGTTCCATCTCTGCCGGGGGGTGAAGGGTGCGTTCCCCATTGGCGAGCAGTTTGCGGCCCGCTCGGTCCAGGGTGGTCTTCCATCGCAGGCAGGTCAGGGCATCGAGGAGCGCGCGTCCCCGGGGTTCGGCACAACGCACGTCGCCGCTGGCCACCACTGGCACCCGGGCGTTTTCGGCCAGGGCCACCGCCCGGCGCGCCATGGCTTCGTGGTTTCGATCGAGGTGCCGGGAGACGTCCACCCAGAGCCGATCCGGAGTCTGGCCGAAAATGCTCTGGGCCCGGTCGAGGACGCTCGGGCTGAGGCGTTCATCCCCACGCAGCAAGAGGGTCAGGCCACGAGCATTTTCCTCGAGTTGATTCCAACCGATCCGGCACTCGCTCTTGTCGCGTCCCCGGTGGCCCAGGGTGAGCAGCCGGGAAAGCCTTCGCCAACCCTCGGACGATTCGACAAGAAGCAACAGGGGTGTTCCCGGCTCGCCGGATTGCCCATGGGGCGCGAGTTCGATCTCCGCTCCGAGGATCGCCCGCACCCCGGCGCGCCGGGCGGCCTGGTGGAAGCGCGGGATTCCGTAAACGCCCCCCCGATCGGCCAGGGCCAGGGCGGGGTAGTCCAGGGCACTGGCCCTTTCGATGAGATCTTCGGGTGGGGAGGCACCTTCAAGGAAGGAGAAAGCGCTGCGCGCGCGCAACTCGATGTACTCCGGGGGCTTGGGGGGCATCGTTACACTTTCGTCTTTTGTTCGCCCTTTGTCAGGCGCGATTCGACGAATTCTCAAAAATCCCAGTTTCGAGGCCCGAGGTTCGAGTTGAGCTTCGGGACCCATCCGGTACTCTCGCTGCCGCTATGGGGCTGACAGTTTTCTTGGTGGACGACGAGGGGCAAATCCTGCGTTTACTGACCCGCGTTTTGACTCGGGCGGGACATCGGGTGATTGCCGCCGAGGATGGCGATGAGGCCCGGGAGCTGCTGGCTGAACACGCCGACGCCATCGACGTGATGCTGCTCGACGTGGTGATCCCTCCGCGAGGCGGCGCGGAAGTGTTGGACGCAGCTTTGGAACGCCGTCCCGGCCTTCCGTTCATAATGATCAGCGGCGAAGCAATCGATGGGGATCTCCAGGCTCGGATCGAAGCCGGCAAGGGAAGCTTTCTTCGCAAGCCCTTTCATCCCGATACGGTTTTGGAGGCCTTGGGCCTGATCGAGGCGGGCAATTCCGCTCCGGGTTGAAGCCCAGCCCCCAGCCCCGCCC
>CAWVXN010000702.1:0-1628 GCA_963933695.1 uncultured Myxococcales bacterium
CAGTCTTCCGCGGCGGCGTCCCAGTTGAGATACGCGTGAGAATGGCCCGCGTGGACGTCTCGCCAGAGGCGTTGTATGGGCTCGCTGTTCTGCAAAGCCCCCCCGCCGCTGGCCTCGAAAACCCTTTGGGTGGCGCGCGTCGCAAGCTGCGCGACGAAGGCGGTGTCTCTCTTGACCTGGGCGTACCAGCTGGGCCCTGGCTCGAGTTTGCCAGTGATGCGCGTGTCGATGTCGGCTGCGATGCGCTCCAATAAGAGTCGTGCGGAGTAGACCTCGGCGGAGGATTCGGCGAGTCGGTTTTTCGCGGATCCCATCTCGGATTGTCGTGCCATGGAAGTGACGAGCACGCGCTCCGTCAGGCGCTTCTGGAAACGATCCACCGCTGCCTCGGCAGCGCCCAGAAGAGGACCCGCAATGACGGCGATCCCCAGGTCCATGCATGCCCCCAGGGTCTCCTGAAACGGCCGGGCGCGATGATCGGGAACGAGTACGTCTTGAGCCACGACGTCCTTGCTCCCCGTCCCTTTTAGGCCCGCGACGTGCCAGTTGTCGACAATCTCAAGCTCGCTCTTCGGCACGCAACAGAGGATCAATCCATCCAAGCCGCTCGCGCCAGGGAGAACGGCGCCGAGTAGGAGCCACTCCGCCGCGTCGCAGCCGGACGCGAAGGACCACCGCCCCGAAAGGCGAATGCCCCCATCGGCCGCGGTCGCCTTTCCAGTGGGTGCGAGGGAGGCAGCGGTCAGGGTCTCGGGGTCTTCCCAGACCTCCTCCTGGGTTGCCTCGGGGTAGTAGGCAAGCATCGCGTTGTGCGCGCTCCAGACGAACTGACACCACGCCGTCGACACGCATCCCCGGGCGAGGCGAGAGGTCAACTGCACGTGGGTCTGGACACCGAGTGCAGAACCGCCGAACGCCTGGGGCTGAAGGGCTCGGGTGAGTCCGCTCCCTACCAGATCATCGACGGTGGACTTGGGGATCTGGCGTAGATCTTCGGCTTCGTTAGCACGATCCGCGAGAGCGGGAATCAACGCCTCGGCACAGGAAATCAGTGCATCGCTCTCCATTCGGGCCAGCATAGAGCGACGCAACAGCCTCGGCAAATTGTTCCGGGTTTTCCATAGCAGTGCTTCGTCGAGCGCTTAGTCGAGTGCTTAGTCGAGCCCTTCGTCGGCCAGTTAGTCGATAGGCGCCCGGGTGTCGATGGCTGGGACAGCATGGGTGTTGAGGAGTGCAGAATGGACCTTTCAACTTCTGACCGGTCGGCCGTGCTCTGGGGCGCTTACTCGTGTCCCATGTCACCGATTGGGTCGGGACGACGCCCGCCTCGGCCGCGCCGCCGCTTGATGCCACGCGCCTAAAGCAGCTCGAAGCGCTGGGCTACATCGTTCCATAGGTGTCCCACCCGTCGTGAAGAGGGTGTCTTCTTGAGCGGGACTGATCACGTCGTCTCGCCAGTGCCCGAGTTCGATCTCCACCCGGCCAAAGGTTGGCTTTTGCGGGTCGTGCCTGAGCGGTTCATGGCCGAGTCGGTCCAGTCAACCGTTGCAGGAGAAATGGCGATCCTGAGGCACTTCTCTTTATTCCCGATTCGCTATTTCCGATCCCCCGATCCCCCGATCCCCCGG
>CAWVXN010000703.1:0-1625 GCA_963933695.1 uncultured Myxococcales bacterium
CGAGGCGTGGCGGCGCATGGTGACAGCGATCTCTGCCAGTTGTTCGGGGCGGGTACCGTAGAGATGCGCGTGTCGCTGGGCGACGAGCGCGTAGCTCCCCACCGTGGTCATGCCATAGGGAGAAATGAACGCGGTGTTGGGGTCTCCGCCGCCTCCGCCGAGGCCCGTGCCAATGGCCATGGCGTTGGACGCGGCGGTACTCCCGTAGAGAACCAGGGCGACGTCGCAAAGGCCCGCATGGATGGCGGCGGCCGCGTGATTGACGTGGGCGACGAACGATGAGCCGCCGATATTGGTTCCGTCCAAGTAGCGGGGCTTGATATTGAGGTATTCGGCGAGATTGACCACGCCCATGATGCCCATGGACATGCTCGCCGCAAAGAGGCCGTCCACATCGGACAACTCGAGCCCGGCGTCGTCGAGAGCGCCCCGGGCGCACTCGGCCATGATCAAGGACTCGCTCTTGTCCGGAGCCCAGCGCGTGGGGTGCTCGTAGATTCCGGCCAGGGCGATCTTTCCCGAGATGCTCATGCCGCTCCTTGGGCGAGGAACTCGCCGATCTGGGCACCCAGGGCTTCGGGGCACTCGAGCAAGAGGGCGTGGCCCGCGGCCGGGATAGTTTCGAGTTGACCCGCCGGAAGCACATGGGCCAGGGCGGCTGCGCGTTCCTTGACCCAGGGAATTTCGCCGTCGCCGTGGATCACCCGAGCCGGGCATTGAAGTTCGGAGAGGCGCGCACCAGGATCCCAGTCCCGGCAGGCGGTGAGGTCAGCATAAGTGGCCCGGGGGTCGGTTTTCAGGCCCTCCATGAAAGCCTTCTTCATCACGTCGGGCGCGGTTTCCGGGGAGAAGACTGAGGGGTCAAAGGGCCGTCTTTCCTTGCCCTGGCTCACCCGCAGCGCCTGGTCGAGTGTCGCCTCGGAGAGCAGGAAGCGATCCCCCGCCGCGCAGAGCACCAAGCCACCGAAGAGATCCGGCGACTTGAGCGCGCATTCCAGGGCCACGGCGGCCCCCATGTCGTGGCCCAGGAGGATCGTGTTTTCCAGGCCGAGCTGGGCGACCAGCGCCAGGGCGAAGTCCGCCATGGCGTCGATGCTGCCCAGGCTGTCGAGCCCACCCGAGCGTCCGTGCCCGGGCTGATCGAAGGCCACCAGGGAATGGTTTGCCGAGAGCGCATCGAAGACTCCGGAGAAGAGTTGCCCGTTGCCCCCGGCCCCATGAAGGCAGAGGACCGACTTGCCCCGATCCAGGCCCGGGGGCGCTTCGGGTAGGGTGCTCGGGCCAGTGTGGTGAACAAACGTGGCCAGGCCGTCGATCTGAACGTATTTATTCGGCACGGGTCGCGGCGGGTCGCCGCCCCCCTTCCTGCTATTTGGAGGGAGGGCCCGACGGAATGTCCTTGAAGGCGATGCCCTTGTCGGCACGGGCTTCCGGGGGCAATCCGAGAACGCGTTCCGAGATGATATTGCGAAGAATCTCGTCGGTTCCGCCCGCGATGCGCAGGCCGGGGATCGAGAGATAACGATCCTGCCACTCGGCGGCCTGGGGCGAAGCCTGGGCGTCATTGAGCGCGCCCGCGACCCCCTGCAGATCCATGGCAAAGGCGGCCATTTCCTGGGTGAGTC
>CAWVXN010000704.1:0-1618 GCA_963933695.1 uncultured Myxococcales bacterium
CCGCGTATTCACTGACCTCGACCGTCCCAATATCGGCCACTCGGCCCACGTCGTTTCGCCCCAAATCCACCAGCATCAGGTGTTCCGCGCGTTCCTTGGGATCGGCAAGCAGTTCTTCTTCCAAGGCGAGATCGGCCTCTTGGGTTTCGCCTCGGGCCCGCGTCCCTGCAATGGGTCGTACGTCCACACGATCTTCCTCGAGGCGAACCAATATTTCAGGAGATGAGCCCACCAGAACCGCGTCGCCCTCCATTCGAATAAAAAACAGATAGGGACTCGGATTGATGGCGCGCAGGTGGCGATAGATCAGAAATGCATCGGCTTGCTGGGGCATCTGGAATTGCTGCGCCAGGACAACCTGAAAAATGTCCCCCGCTTCAATGTATTCCTTGGCTCGATTGACGATGTCGTGGAAATGCTCCTCGCTCATACTCCGCTTGAGTTCCATGGCCTGCTTCACCGGGGCCATAGGGCCATCGGCTTTAAGATCTCCCCGCAACCGCTTGACCACCTCGTCGATGGCTTCGGCCTCGATGCGCCGAGCGTCTTCGGGGTTGTCGCCTGGACGAAGGTGAACGTGCCGCACGATCAGCGCGGTGTGTCGAATATTGTCGTAGACCACAACGGTCTCGGGAAAGACGAACCACAGATCCGGCAATCCGATGCTATCGGGATTGGTCTGGGGAATATCTTCGACGAAACGAATCCACTCGTAGCCGATCATGCCCACGGCTCCCCCAACGAAACGGGGCAAGTCCATCTCCTCGGGATGGACCGCCTGGAACTCCGCCAGCCGAGCCCTAAGGAATTCGAGCGGGTCGCCCTCAACGGTCTCCCTGTGGGTCTGCCCTCCCGAGGTCCACTCCACGTCCCCGCCCCGGGCGCGAAAGATCGCCCGAGCTCCGGTGCCGATAAAGCTGAACCGCGCCCACTTCTCGCCACCTTCCACGGACTCGAGTAGGAAACTCGTTTCGCCGTCGTCCAGGCGCCGGAAAATTGACAGCGGCGTATCCAGATCCGCCATCACCTCCCGTGCCAACGGGATCAAGTTGCCCTGGGTGGCCAGTTCGTTAAATCGTTCTGGAGAGGGGCGGAACACGGTTGCCTCGGGCCCGAGGGCCGACCGGAAGTGGCGTAAGAGGTGGAAGTGCTTGAAAAGAGAGGCGATTCTACGGCTCCCCAAGGCAATGGGCAAGCGGCAAAGCTCCTCTTCTCAGCCACGAATCGCCAAGCTTCGGGCGAGAGGCCGGATTCGCGGCAGACCGGGCGCCGGGGAACAGGGAACCGCGTTTTTTCCCCGACTCAGCCGGCGGTTTTGGCAGCGCGCTGATCGGCCAGGAATTGCTCGAGGGTTTCACGTTCGATCACCCCTTCGTGGCGGGCCTGAAGCCGACCCTTTGGGCCGATGACAAAGAGCGCAGGAAAGCCCACAGCTCCGAGTTCACGCGAAAGCGGGTCTCCGCCCACAAGGTTCGGATAGAGAACCCCGTGCTCATTCACCCACTCCCGAATTTCATCCACCCCGACCCGATCCACTGAAACGCCGTACAGCACCACATCACCTTCAGCCCGATGGGCCTCGTGGAAGGCAGTCAAGACGGGCACCTGGAGCGCACAG
>CAWVXN010000705.1:0-1616 GCA_963933695.1 uncultured Myxococcales bacterium
AAGAGGGGGAGGGCCGCCCCGGCCCAGATGACATGCGGCTCGTCTTGTCGGGCGAATCCCGGGGAACCGTCGGCGCTGTCGTAGTCACGGGACTCGAACTCGTAGGAGGCCCCCACCAGCAGGCCCTTCAGCCAGGTGTCCAGGAAAAATGTCATCCCCCCTCGGACGATCTGCGCCTGGTAGCTGAAAGCGTTGCTCGTCGCGTCCTGCCATTGGGGTTCCCATGTGAGCGAGAAAGCAGCCAGGCCTTTCCAGATGAAAGTCTGTTGCCCCACAAGGAGGGAATAGCGGTCCGAATCTCTTCCGGGTGTTGGGTCGAAACGGCGGTGCTCGAATTCGCCGCCCAGGAGCCCGCAGGTATGCCGCCAGAGGCAAAGGGTGAGGTCAAGATCCACGATGTGCGCAGCCAGATAGTCGGCGCCGCCGTAGCTCTCCCGGCGATACGCGTAGGCGAGGACCGGTTGCAGTGCATCGAGGAAACCATAGAACTCGATATGGGTCTCGTTGCTCTGAAGGTCGAACTCCTCCAGGTCCTGGTGGAGGCTCTGGAAGAAATCGTATCCCACGGAAATTCCCAGGAGCTCGCTTTCGAGGACTCGGGCTTCGATGCCGGCTTCCAGGGTGCCGGCGAAATCTCCGATGCCCGTGCTCAGGTCCTGTTCGCTGACCGTCAAATTGTCGTCGTTCTCGATCCCCACCGCCGCGCGTAGCTGAATGCGGGGTTCCCTTGTCTCACTTTGGGCCAGGGCGCCCAGGAGTTGGGCCGAAGCGACCTTCCAGTCCGCGGGCCCAGCTGCCAGGGCCGCTCGCTCCAGGAAGCCCATGGCCGCGTCGAAGTTGTCGCGGTCGAGTTCGTAGTTCGCGGCGTGATAGAAGGCGAGGGCGGCGACTCCGGGATCGAGGGCGGCACTTTCTTCGAGCATTCGCTCGCCGCGCTCGTAGTGTCCGTTCTCCAGGTCGATGAGGCCCAGGTGCAACAATACGTCGGCATCTTCGGGGCCCTGGAGCAGGGCTTCGAGAAGATGCTCTTCGGCGAGACTGAACTCGCCCAGGCGATAGAGGCTGATTCCGAGGTCGGCCTGGACCCAATCGAGTTGCGGATCCAGGGCGGCGGCTTCGGCGAATGCAGACACCGCGGCAAGGTCATCGCCGCTGCTGGCCGCCGCCACACCGACGTAGTAGAGCAGCTCGGGTTCGCCTGGAAATTGCGCGTTGAGATCGTTGAAGATCCGGGCTGCGTCATGCCAGTCGCCGGATTCCAGAGCTTCGAAGGCCTGATCCAATCCCTCGGCGGGCGCCTGGGGATTCGGTTCTAGCAAATCGTTGCCCGCGCGTGCCGGAGCGCAGAGCGCAAGAAATCCCAGAAGAAGACATATCCCGAGTGGCCACGACCTTTGAATGAGAGGCTTCATACTGCTGGGACGAGGATACTCGGATGAAGGCGGGAGCGGGAGAAGCCCGGGACTTTTCGCTGCCCCGGGGCTCTGCCCCCTTGGCCTAATGAGTGGGGCCCTGATTGGGCCTCGGTCACGCCGCTGGGTTCAACGGATCAGCGGAGGAAGCTAAAACCGGTAGCTGAGCCCGGCGCCAAAGGAGAAATAATAGAGGTTGCCGAG
>CAWVXN010000706.1:0-1611 GCA_963933695.1 uncultured Myxococcales bacterium
CGATGATGAAGCAGGCCACCGGATTCGCCCGAACACACGCGGCCGCCGGGATTCTCTGGCTGGCCCTGAGCTTCGTCGCGCCGGGAGTTCCGGGGGCGGCCGAGGACTCCGAGTCCCGGTTGGCATCGGGAATCGCTTCGTACAGCTTGGGGATGGAGAGCCCCCAACGCGACGTCCGTTTGCGGCATTTCGCCGAGTCCGAGCGTTTTTTCGCGGCGGCCATTGAGGCGGGCGCCCACAGCGCCGATAGCTGGACGAATCTCGGCAACGCGGCGCTCCAGGCCGAGCGCCTGGGCCCGGCCATTCTCGCCTATCGACGTGCCCTGATCCTCGAACCCGGAAACCCACGCGCGAATCAAAATCTCGCCCAGGCACGGACTCTCTTGCCCGAGTGGTTGCCCGTCCCCGAACCCGAAGGCGTCCTCGACACGTTCTTCTTCTGGCAGCGAACGGTTTCGAGTTCGGCCCGGGCGGACTGGGCCGCGGGCTCCTTCGCCGGATCTGCCCTGCTGCTCGCCCTCGCCTATGCGTTTCGGTGGACCACTGCCCGCTATCTCGGGATCTTCCTCGCCTTTACGTGGTTGGCCTGGATGAGTTCAATCTACCTCGACCCGAACTCCCAGGCGTTCAACGAAGGAGTTGTCGTCGTCCCGGATACCGTGGGACGCGCGGCGGATTCCATCAATGCGCCCCTGAGGTTCGGCGAGGGTCTCCCCAGCGGCTCTGAAATACGAATCCTCGAGGACCGAGGGGGCTGGCTCCACATCGAACTCTACAATGGGCGCGATGCCTGGCTGACCGCCAGCGCCGTGGAGCGGGTGGGCGAAGAGGCACGGTAGCTTTTCACGCCCAGGCGGCCCTCCCCCAGCCTCGGGCGCTTCTTTGGAATCGCTATGGGACGAGCCTCAGTTCTGGATCGAGAGGCCGCCGTCGACCATCAGGACCGCGCCGTTGATGTACGAAGAGGCGGGCAGAACCAGGCCGAGCGTCGCTTGAGCGACTTCCTCCGGCTCCCCATAGCGACCCAGGGGAACTCGGCGCCGGGCGTATTTTTCTTTCGCCGCGTCGGGAATCCCAGCGGTCATACCCGTGCGAATCGGCCCCGGACAAACGCAGTTGAATGTGACGCCGGTCCGACCCAGTTCCACCGCCATGGCTCGGGTCAATCCGACCACGCCATGCTTGCTGGCGGTGTACGCGCTGACAAAGGGTTGGGCCCCCATGGCTTCCGTGGATGCAATGTTGACCACACGCCCGGCGCCACCCGCCTGGAGATGGCCAAGGGCCGCGCGAAGCAGACGAACGTGCGCCGTCAGATTGATATCCAGCACTTCGGCCCAGCTGTCCTCGTAGGCCTCGGCGTCCAGGGCGGCGGGCCGGGTAATGCCCGCGTTATTGATCAGGATGTCGATGCCCCCAAAATGGGCCACCACGTCGGCCACGAAGTCTCGGATCCCGCTGGGGTCCCGCACATCAAGAGTCCATCCCTCCGCGTCTCCCCCGGCCCCTTGAATCTCCTTCACGGCTTCCGAGACTCCCACGGGGTTGATATCCACCACGGCGACCCGCGCGCCTTCATCCCCAAAAAGATGTGCCGTGGCCCGACCCATC
>CAWVXN010000707.1:0-1609 GCA_963933695.1 uncultured Myxococcales bacterium
AGAGCAACGTCCATGGGCGATGTGCTCAGGGGCGCCACTGGGTCCTGGGCAACGGCAGACACACCTCGAGGGCAACCCGCCCGCTGGACTCAGGGTGCCAGGGACTCGAATCCCAGGGACAAGCGCCACCCGAGAAAACTCACGGAATCTTTTAGGGCGGTCGCCGCGTAGACGAGTTCATCGCTCGTCCATCCGGTCAGGACTACTCCCCGTACGGCCTGCTTGTTGTCGGAAAGATGTTTTCGCACCCAGCCAATGCGCTGGATCATGCCCGCAATGGCTGTCTCCTGGTCCGCCGAAGTCGGCACAACCATCGCGATCACCCAATCCCCTGTCTCCGAGCGAGCCAGCAGATCGATCACGCCCACATCGGTCTCAAAACCAGCGCCCACCTCAAGGCCCTCGGCGTCGACGTGCACGCTCAAATTAGCTTCGAGCACTTCCGGACGCTCCACGATCAAGTGTCGTACTTGCTCGGGGTCCACGGGGATCACTACACTGACCGGGGCCCGGCTCGAACGGCGTGAACCCTCGGCCGCTGGCTTGGACTCCGCTGCCCGATCCTTCCCTTTGGTCGCCCGGGTCTTTTTTTCATTGCTGCTCACAGTGGGGCGAGAATTTCGTATCGCCGGCGTTTCCCTCAAGGCCATCTCAATCTCCTCTTCGAACTCGGCTCTCGCACCCGTAAAAAGGCTCGACTCGGCAGCGGCACCCAACGCACTCAGGTTGGACGGCGAGAGCGGCTCGGCCCTCGAAGACGTGGGCTCCGGGGTGTTCCCCACCAAAGAGTCGACCGCCAGACCCGAGCTCTCGGCATGCCCACAGTTGGGGCAGAGCTTGTGACCACCGGACAATCGCGTGTTGCAAGCCTTGCAGTTCACACCGCGCCCCCAATTTGAACCTTCACCGCAAAGTGTCGGCTGGAGTACATATCGCCTAATTCAACCGGGAACTTGAGGCCTGGGGCCCAGAGAACGAGCGACGGATGCGACTGGGCGCAGCGGACGAAGGAAGTCCCTCCTGACGGGGTCCGACCCCTAACCCCCTGGCCTGGCCCACTCCCCGAGCCCCTGGCAAGGTGCGGGCGGGATGCCGATGACTTTCAGCGGGTCGGTCACTCACGCGTTCAGTCACTCACGCGTGAGGTCGGCCCCGAGGGCGCCGAGTTTCTCCTCGAGTTTCTCGTAACCCCGATCGAGAATTTCGGCGTTTTGGACGACACTCGGTCGCCCCCGGGCACACAGCGCCGCGATCAGCAGTGCCATCCCGGCCCGAATGTCGGGACTTCGCACGGTCTGGCCGCGCAACGGAGTGGGGCCTGTCACGAGCACACGATGAGGATCGCAGACCACGATATTGGCACCCATCTGGATCAGTGGATCCACGAAGTACATGCGGCTCTCAAACATTTTTTCGAAAAAAAGTATCGTCCCCTGGCTCTGGGTTCCAAGGACCACCATGGGGCTCATCATGTCGGTCGGGAACTGCGGCCATGGACCGTCAGCGACACTGGGAGTCGCGCCCCCTGCGTCCCGGCGAATCATAGGCACTTGCCCTTCGGGCAGGACGATGCGATCACTCTGAATATCCAGACTGATTCCAAAGCGCT
>CAWVXN010000708.1:0-1609 GCA_963933695.1 uncultured Myxococcales bacterium
AAGAGTGCGACGACGGCAATTTCGACAACGGCGATGGCTGCACGGATGTGTGCCTCGTGGCCGCGTGCACCGCGACCGAGTACGCGAGCACCTGGGAAGCGATCCAGAGCAAGATCATCGGGCAGGCCCCCCTTGACGCCTACCAGTGCCAGTTTTGTCATGGCGCGTTGCCCATTTTGAACACCTTGGATCTGACCCCGGCCAATGCCTACGCGAACCTCGTGGGCGTTCCAGCGGCCAACTTCTTTACCGATGATGATCTCGTGGAACCCGGTGAGCCCATTGCGAGCTTCTTCTATAATAAGCTGGCCGCGGGAACCAACGGGACGCTTCTTCCCACCGGCCAGGGGACCGGGATGCCGCCCTTGGGGCTGTCGCTCACGCCGGACCTTCTCGAGGCGGTGTCCAAGTGGATCCGGGCCGGGGCGCCCGAAACAGGCGTCGTGGAGGGCACAGCCTCACTGCTCGCTGCATGTCTGCCCCCGCCCACGCCCGAGAAGATGGCCCAGCCCGACCCACCGGTGGCGGGCACGGGCATCCAGCTTCTCCAGACGCCCTGGGATCTGCCGGGCCAAAGCGAAGACGAAATTTGCATGGCGACGTATTACGATTTCACCGGCACCGATCTGGTCCCGGAAGAATTTCAAATTGATTGTCCCGGGACGTTCGGGGTGAACAATCCGTCGGATAAGTGCTTCCTCTATCATGCGCGGACCCTACTGCAAGACAACTTTTCGCATCACAGCATCATTCATATCTACCAGGGTGATTTTGATGTCAGCTACTCGGGTTCGGGCGCCCAGCAGTTCGGGCCCTTCGTCTACAAGAAGGGAGTGAATTTCGGTCAGAGTTGCGACCCCAAGGCTGTGGATCCCGCCACGGGATACAACGCGGACTGCAGCGGCCCCTCGGTGAGTACCTTGGCTTGCATTTCGGCTCCGGGCCTGGGCACGGTGTTCGGCCCGCCTGACTACGGAAACAGCAACGCCCTGGCGCCCAGCTTTGCGGGGTCCCAGGAACCCTATGCCGAGACCATCTTTGCCCCGGGTGTCTACTCGGTGCTCCCCATGTCGGGGGCTGTGGTTTGGAATTCTCACGCCTTCAACCTCACGCCCACGGACACCACCATGGATCAGTATCTCAATATTGATTTCGCTCAGTCCCAGCATCGACTCTTTCCCGCCCGGGGCATCTTCGACTCGGTGTCGATCTTCTCTGAAAATGTGCCCGCGTACGGAACCCAGGAGGTTTGCCGGACGTACACGGTGGAGCAGGATGCGCGGGTCTTTAATATCAATTCCCACACCCATCGCTGGGGCGTTCGCTTTCGCGTCTGGGAACCGCCGAATTCGCCGTGTTTCCCCGATTCAAATGGCGACGGGTGTTCTCCCGGTGACCCAGCCCAGCTGATCTATTTCAGCACCGAGTACACGGATCCCGTGCAGTTGGGATTCGATCCGCCCAGGCTCTTCGACAGCGCCAACCCCGACGATCGCACCTTCCTTTATTGCAGCCTCTACGACAACGGGTCGACGGTGAGCAGCCCCTCGGTGAAGCGGCAGTCAACCTCTCCCGAGGCGCCCGGGAATCTCGGTCCCTTTGTTTCGGG
>CAWVXN010000709.1:0-1606 GCA_963933695.1 uncultured Myxococcales bacterium
CGCAGATCAGGACACGCTCGTCTTCAGTGGGCTCGATGGCGCCGGGTATCAGAAGAATTTTGCCCCAGCTCAGAATACGAAGACTCGTGGGATGGGGGTCCCATCCCGAACCCCCTGAACAATCGCGCACCCAGGCCAACATCAAGCTCAACCGCTGCGAGGGTGCCATTTGGGGCCCGCGCAGGTGATCGCATTGATGTAGATGGTAGAGCCAAAGCAGCCCCTCTCCGGTAAACGCCCAGTCGACCCCCCCTGCAAAATCCACCCGCCGACCGATCAGTTCCAATTCGCCCGAAGCATGCCAACGCGCATGGGCCGGCCCAGCCAGGAAGGCCACAGGAGGGAGGCCGCCCGAGAGTTCCGGGGACTCGCCCTGGGATGGGCGCGGCGGACGCAAGCCGTGAAACAAATATGCGAGTTGGGCAAAGGCCTGGCCCGGGCCGAGGTGGCGCACGGTGCGCACGAAGCGCCCGGAGCGGTTGCCTTGCTTCAAGACGGAGCCTCCTCCGGTTCGCCATCCGGGGCCCGATAAGCTTCCCGTGCGGTCAGCGCCCGGGCATAGAGTTCCCGGCGTGGCAAAACCGAGACAGGGGCCAACATCGCCGCGATCTCCCGTGGTCGGCGCCCCTCCCGGACCAACGCCTCCAGACGAAGCCCGAGTTCCACCTCGTCCAGGGGGGCTTGAGCGAGGGATAACTCCACGCCCTCCCCGCCTTCGATAATCAGGGTGACCTCGCCCCGAGCGCCCTCGGCAAAGCGAGCCGCCAGATCCCCCAGCGTCCCGCGCACAACCTCCTCGTGCAACTTGGTCAACTCCCGAGCCACGCAGGCTTTTCGCTCGGGGCCGAAAATCTCGATGAGATCCTTCAGGGTGTCGGCCACGCGATTGGGCGATTCGAAGATGACCAGAGCTTCCGAGCGCTCGCGGTGCGAGACAAGGAGACGACGACGCCCCCCACCCCTGCGCGGCAGGAAACCCACAAAGGTGAAAGGATGAGCACGGAGCCCCGAAACCGAGAGCGCTGCGAGAACGGCCGAAGGACCCGGGATGGGTTCCACGCGAAATCCCGCTTCGGCCGCAGCCGCCACCAAGTGAGCCCCGGGGTCCGAAATCAGCGGCGTTCCGGCGTCGGAGACGATGGCCAGTTTTTCGCCCCGGGCCAGTCGCTCGAGCGCTTCGCCAATCCGCCCTTCCTCGTTGCGGCTATGGAGGGAGACCGCCCGGGTCGCTATCCCGTGGTGCTCCAGCAGCACCCGGGTTCGGCGAGTGTCCTCGGCGTAGATGCGATCGGCCTCGGCCAGTACGCGCAGGGCGCGCAGGGTTATGTCTTCGAGGTTTCCGATCGGAGTCGCCACCACCTGCACCGTGCCCATGGGCTATCCTCGTGCCTCATCCCGATGCGGTCCCGCGGAGTTCATTGTGAGCCCTCAACCGCCCACCGGATCTCGTCAAACCTCTTCCGACAAGTCCAGCTCTTCCAAAAAGTCCAGCTCTTCCAACAAGCCCGCTATTTCCAACAAGTCCGCCCGCTCGACCCAGCCCACTACCAAGCCCACTACCCAGCCCACTACCAAGCCCACCAGCCAGTCCACTACCCAGTCTGGG
>CAWVXN010000710.1:0-1605 GCA_963933695.1 uncultured Myxococcales bacterium
CGCCCGGGGGGCGCTGCTCGGCATTCAAAATACCGATCTCGAGCCGTGGATCGAGGAGCGCTTTGTGCTGGGCTGGATCAGTGGGGGGGGGCTTGGGGAGGCCCATGCCTACGTGGAGGCGCTGCCCGCCTCGAAGCGGCGGGAACTGCTGGTCAGCCAGATCGCCCAGGTGCTGGCCCGCCAGGGGGCGGGGGTTGTCATCGATTGGGCCGAGGGGGTCGATTCCGATGAGCTGGGTTTCAAAAAAACCGTATTCAGTAAGGCCTCGGGTGCCCTCGCCGAATACCACCGTCCCCAGGCCATGGCTTGGGTGACCGAACAGTACGGCCAGCGCCATGCCGAGGGGAGCGCAAGGCTCGTTGCCTTGAACTGGGCGGAATCGGATCCAGACGCGGCTTTCGAGTGGCTGGCGTCCCTGCCCCCGGGCGAGGAAAAAACTCAGACAGTGGGTTTCGTCTTTGCCTACTGGCTGAAGACCCAACCGGAAAAAGCCGCAGCCTGGCTCGAAGCCACCGAATCCAGCGAAGCCCTGGATCCAGCGGTCCGTGCTGTCGCCCTGGCCAGGGGGGCAAAGGATCCCGCAGCCGGGCTCCAATGGGCACGACGCATTCATGACCCGGGAAATCGGGAGCGAGTCATGGTGAAGATTGGTCAGGTGTGGATCCGAACCGACCCCGAGGCGGCGAAGATGTGGCTGGCAGTGAGCGGCCTGCCCCGGGCGGCCCACAAAAGTATCCTCGGTTCGGTCGCCCCCAGTCGTTGACCCCCCCCCGAAAGCGAGTTGCCCTAGTGTTCGTTGTGCGCACCACAACAGGTCAGAGTTTCAAGAAGGCGGGGATGTGGATGGATGAGACGAAGGGATCGATGCCATGAAGACCTTCGTCGCATTAGCCTTAACGGTTCTGACCGGATTTACCGGGCTGGTTTACGAGGTGACCTGGCAAAAATACCTGGCCACCCTGCTGGGTTCGCATAGCGAGGCTACGGCCGCGGTTCTCGCCCTCTTCCTGGGTGGCCTTTCCCTGGGCTACGCGCTTTTTGGCCGAGCCACGGCTTGGCTGCTGATCCGGGCCCGGGAGCTCGGAAAGCCTCCCCGGCTCTTGGCTTTCTATGCGGCCATTGAAGGTGCCATCGGGGTCTACGCGCTGCTCTTTCCCACGCTTTATGGCGGGGTGCAGGAGTTGTCCCTTGTACTGCCCGTGTTTGAGTCCGGTACGGGATTTTTCTTCGATGTCCTGCTCTCCGCGATTTTGATCGTCCCGCCCTCCATCCTGATGGGTGGAACCATTCCGATCCTCACCCTGGTTCTTTCCGAGAGCCTCGATACCGCCACCCGGGTGCATGCCTGGGTATACGGTTTCAATACCGTGGGTGCCTTTGCAGGGGCGCTGCTCGGGGGTTTCTTCCTGATCCCGGCGCTTGGGCTCGACATGGTTTCCTACTCAATGGGTTGCATCAATCTCTGCGCGGCCTTGGCTTTTCTGATTTTGGACCGGACAACGGTTCAAACGGTTTCCGGCGCGAAAGACGAACCTAAGACTGTCCCCGGCGCGCGGGTTCCGGGCTATTTCGTGTTGATCGCCGTGGCCGCCCTGTCGGGCTTCG
>CAWVXN010000711.1:0-1596 GCA_963933695.1 uncultured Myxococcales bacterium
GTGAAGGTCGACGTCCGCATCGTAGCCGCCACCAATCGAAATCTGGTCGAAGCCGTTCGGAGTGGTGATTTCCGCGAGGATCTCTACTACAGACTGAATGTCGTTCCCCTGGAAATTCCCACTTTGCGCAGCCGGATAGACGATCTCCCCGACCTGCTCGAGCACTTCATCGCACAGGCGGCTCGCAAGCACACCGGCTTCAAAAAAATCCATTTCTCTGATGACATGATTCGCGTACTCACAAACTATCCGTGGCCCGGAAACATCCGGGAACTGGCCAATGCCGTGGAGAGCGCCACCGTCTTGGCCGAAAGCGAGGAAATCGGAATGATCGACCTCCCCGTCGCCATTCAAGATTTCGCCCGAAGCCTTGGCGAGGAGGTCGGCGTGCGAATGGAGTCGTCCTTGGGCAACGAGGCAGAAACCCTGGAAGAGATCGAAATGCGCTGCATCATTCAGTCGATGACCAAGACGAAGTTCAACAAGACCCGAGCCGCCGATCTTCTGGGAGTCACTCGTCGCACGTTGAGCTATCGCATCAACAAGTACGACCTGGAGGACCAGCTGACCCGCCTCCGCGAAGTACACAGAGAACGCGACGAGGAGAACACCTCGGTGCCCTCTTCATCCTAGGTGGGCTCCGGGCTAGAGGGCTAGACGGCTAGACGGCTAGACGGCTAGAGGGCACCGTAAACCCTGTGAGTCTGGGGAATCAACCGCACGTCGGCCAATTTCTCATCGCACCGCCGTAGATGTTGAAGCAGCAACTCGGCAGAGGGTTGTTCCCGAACCTTGCCGAAGGGCGTCACCGGTTGAAGTATCAAGGGGATATCCGGCGACGTCCCAGCAAGAACCCGGCAAACTTCATCCAGTTCCTCGACGGTCGTGTTCTGGGTAATCACCACCTTGACGCACGAATCGACAGCTGCCTGGCTAATCCTTGCCAGAAAGTCGGCATGAACTTCGGCGAAGGGGCGAGAATGGCCCTCCCCTTTCCGATCCTCCTCGGCTCGACGAACATCGCTTTCCAGTTTCCAGTCCATGGAGACGAAATCAATGTTCTCGATCACTTCCGTCAGGGCGGTCACCGCCAGGCCATGGGTTTCGAGAGCAACCCGCAGACCAAAGTCCCGGGCGATCCCCGCTGCGGCGTTCACCGCCTTGGGCTGGAGCAAAGGCTCTCCACCGGTGAGGCTGATAAACGTTCCCGGTTTGGGAGCCAAGGCCCCAATGGCTTCAACCAGCCTGGCACGTGAAATAGGGTTGGCTGCATTGGCGAATACACCCGTGCCGGGAGCTGTCTCGAACCGACACTCACGGGTGGGCCGCCACGTTCCCGGCGAATCACACCATCCACACCGGAGATCACAACCGCCGAAGCGCAGAAAGAGCATCGAGCGCCCGACGAGGGGACCCTCGCCTTGCGCCGACCAGAAGAGTTCTACTAGGTTGAATTCAGCCTCGCCCGCCACTGTGCCTACCGCTCAAGGATCGAGCGGCCCATCGCGATCTCGCCGACGATCTCATCGATCCGCTCGGCGTGGCTGTCCAGCCCTTCCACGAGGAATCTTGCCACATGGTCATCATCGGGAAGCG
>CAWVXN010000712.1:0-1589 GCA_963933695.1 uncultured Myxococcales bacterium
GACGCCGGCGTATTGGCCCACCCTCGATCTCTACGGTTGGGGGGAGGTCGGCCGAGATCTCCACGCCCTGACGCGAGAGGGCCGTTGGCCCGAGATGTCCGCACGCATCAGCGATGAGATGCTGGAAACCCTGGTCCCCAGCGCTCCCTACGCTGAGATCGCCGACATTTTATCCGCGCGATTCGAGGGCCTAGCCACTCGGATGACCTTCCCACTTCCCGAAGACCCCGCCTGGGATGGCTCCGTGCGCGATGTGATCGCGGCCCTGAGCAGCGGCGGCTAGGGGGCCAGGAATTAGATCAGGGAGAGTTGCTGGCCTTCGCCCAGGGCTTCGGCGAACGAAGAGCCCAGTTCACACAGAATGGCGTCGGCGATGGGCCCAAGCACGCGCTCCAGATAGTGCCCTCGGTCGACTTCGGCCCCGGGAATTTTGCCCGAGATCAGTGGTTCGGGTCCCGTTTTGGAGATCCAGTAGTGGATCACCGGCCCGGCCTTGGTTCCGTGGCGCTCTTCGAGTTTTCGCGCGGCCTGGACATGGGGCGGGGAGGACGCGGTGTAGCGGTCCAACGATCCCTTGCGGATGCGCTTGCTGTAGATCAATTCCTCGTCCAGCGCGCCGGCACGCACAGCGGCGATGGTCTCACGCACAAAAGCCAGAACGTCTTCGTCGTGAAAGAGCCGAGTCAGCATGCCTTTCTGGAGGCGCCCGGCCACTCGGGGCCAATCCCGGCGTACGGACTCGAGGCCGACGATCTCCAGGCGACCGTCCTCGGGATCGCCCACCCCCCCCGCGTACCTT
This sequence comes from uncultured Myxococcales bacterium, assembly GCA_963933695.1. Taxonomy (GTDB): domain Bacteria; phylum Myxococcota_A; class UBA9160; order UBA9160; family UBA4427; genus JAZXM01. Next base: position 800 of record CAWVXN010000712.1, read on the forward strand.
TTTTTGCTGCCCCCCTTGCCCCCGCGCACCCTCGGAAGGAAAAAACGCGCGAAGACCTTTTCGAGTTCGAGATCGAGCCGAGCCTCCACGTCGTATTCCGCCCGGATACGCTGAGCGATTTCCTCGGCCACGCTCTGGCGCAACCGTTCGGCTATTTCCACGCGTTGCGCGCGGCTTCCCTCGTCGGGTAGTTGGACGAAAACCGAATCGGTGTCGCCATAGATCACTTTGACGCCCCGGGACTCAAAGCTCTCGCAGGTCCACGCCAGGGTCTGTTGGCCAAAGCGGGTGATGGCATTGGCGAGTTCGGGGCTGAAGAATCGGCAGGCGGGTGCGGCGAAGATTCCGAACATGGAGTTCATCATGATTTTGATCGCTTGATCGGCGTGGCGATCCCCGCGCTGCTTGGCGGCCTCACGTCGCTCCATGAACCGTTCGAGGATTCGAGGAAGGATCGCCTCCCGGCGCGAGAGACGGGCCCCATTGGGCGCCACGATGGCGGCCCCGGGCACTTCCTCGCGTCCCCGGGCCAGGGCCAGGGGGTCGATATTGAAGGTCCGCATGAGGCTGGGGTAGAGGCTCTTGAAATCGTAGACGGCGACATCTCGCGCCAAGCCGGGCACGGGTTCGAGGACGCTGCCGCCGGTGACGGCCGCCGGGTCCTGCTCGGAATTCACATCCGGGGCCACCGAGCCATGACGTCGCAATTCGGGCAGATAGATCAGGTCGAAGGAGGCGATGCTGGCTCCCACCCGGTCCAACTGCATCCCGGTCAGGCGGCTGCGCTCGC
>CAWVXN010000713.1:0-1586 GCA_963933695.1 uncultured Myxococcales bacterium
TCAGATCGAGGATCTCCAAGCCACCGAGCGCGCCTTCGCCGGGGGTGGAGCGCTCACTCGATGCCATACATGCGTGCTCCGTTGGCCCAGGTGATCGCGTGGACCTCGTCATCGGGAACGCCCTTAAACTGTTTATCTATTTTTTCTCCGGCGTTTGGCCAGTTGCAAATGGGGTGCGGAAAGTCAGTGGACCAGAGCACGTTCTCGAGGCCAATTTCGTGGCGCAACTCCACGCCTTCGGGTTCGTGGACAAAGGTCACGGCCATCTGGTTTCGGAAATACGTCGAGGGCAGTTCCTTCATCTCCGGGAATTCGTAGTGATGGCCCATGCGGCTGTCCAAATAGCGAATGAAACCTGGGAGCCAGAAGAGACCGGGTTCGACGAAGACCACGCGTAGCCCCGGATGGCGCTCGAGAACCCCGGTGAAGATGTACCAGCAAAGGGTTTCGGCGATGGCGAAGCCGGGTAGGGCGGTAAATATTCCCTTCTGGGGGGTGGGGTCCCGCCGAAACACATCCCACAAATCTTCTTTCAGGGTGAGGTGGTTGGCGACGACAATTCCAGTCTCCTCGAACGCATGCCAGAGTTTTGCGTAGCGTTCATCGTGGTAATCGGGCATTCCGACTTCTGTGGGAAAATTCGGGATCTGGATGGATCGGGCACCCATATCCGCCAAGCGATACACCTCGGAGGTCGCGTAGTCGATCTCGATCAACGGGAGTTGGTAGGAGATCAGGATTCGCTTTGGGTCGACGGAAGCGAAAGCGTGAAGGGTGTTGTTATACGCAGTCGCGCACTCCTTCCACGAGTCACCGAGTTGATAGACCTTGCTGGTAAAGTCGAACTCCGAGTACATGACCTCGCACTCAACTCCATCGGCATCCATGGCCTCGAGGCGAGCATTGGAATCGAAATAGCCGGGGTGGCGAGCGGCTTCGAGGTCAACAAAGTCCTCGAGTTCGAGGCTCCCCCCCGCCATCTGCTCGCTCCGCTTGGCATCGTATTTCAGCATGCCCGCATCCCAGTTCTCGTGGTATTTCGTCGCGAGATTTGCCTTCACCTGATCGCTGGTAATGACGCAATGCGAGTCTGCCGAAAAAAGTCGTCGGGTTGTCATTGGCCCTCCTGGCTGAGTTTGGGTGCCCGTGATCAACCTTAAAGAGGTTTCGATAGATAGTAAAGTCTCTTTGCTATATACTTGGTCCATGTTGAGGCCCGATACCGATCCCAGCGATCCGTCTCAGCTGAGTCGGCACCTGATCAGCGTGTCCACCACGATTCGCCTCCGATTCAGGGCAGCTCTACTGACCCGGGGCCACGATCTCAGCCCATCCACGACGCAAATTGTCCCCAATCTCCCCGAGGCAGGCCTGGGGATGTCCGAACTGGCAGATCGCCTGGGCCTCACCCTGCAACGGACCGGGCAACTCGTCCAGCAACTGGAAGACGACGGTTACCTCAAGCGCGTCCCCGACGAATTGGACGGAAGGGCGAAACGAGTCGTCTATGCCGCTCGCGGTCTTCGCTTGCTCAGGGATGTGGACGGGATTGCGGATGCGATCACCGAGGAGTTCAAAGCAATTCT
>CAWVXN010000714.1:0-1583 GCA_963933695.1 uncultured Myxococcales bacterium
GCCATCGCGACCCAGCAGCCGCCGGAAGACTGACCCAGCCCGAGTTGGGGTGAAGGGGTAGGGCTGCAGGTGAAGGGGTAGGGCTGTAGGGAACCGGGTAGGGCTGCAGGCAAGGGCGTCGGGTTGAAGGGAACGGCGTTCAGGCGTTGCGTTGCCGGAGCCAAACCAGCCCCCCGGCGATGAGCAGGAACTCGGGAATCAGCAGTCCGGCGCCATAAAGCGATTGCAGCGAGCGCTCCAGGGGAATCGGGAACTGGTTGAGTTGGCGGCCACCGCTCTTGGGGTGCAGCGCGATGGCGTTCTCCCGCTCGAGGGTCCAGTGGATGGTGTTGATCACCAGGTCCAGGTTGTAGAGCGCGCGCAGATAGCGGTTGCTCGCCAGGTCGGCATCGCCAAAGGCGGCGATGCGCGCGCGGCCCGCGCCGCGTTCGATCTCCGCAACCGCCACCAGGGCGTGATAGTCCGGGCGCGCGTCCGGGGGTGGTTCCGGGACGTCGTCGGCCTGGAACTGGCCGGCGGCCGGGTCCGTCCAGGCGTCGCGGCTGGTGAGGACCACGCCGCGAAGCCGGTCGCCGGGCTGGGCTTTGCGCAAATTGAACGCCCGGGCGCGGCGAAAGAAAGTCATGCGGTTGGGGTTGAGCCCATGGGTAGACGGATGCTCGGCATAGTTTGAGGCCACCGGGGCGAGTCCCAAGGCTTGGTCATCCAGGGCCAGTGAAGAGGGATCCACCACCCAGCGGTCCGGCGACTCGAGCCCGTAGCGGGCGAGCACGGCTTCCAGACCACTGGAATGGCCGGGCTCGAGAAAGGCCACCAAGGCGCCGCCGCCATCGACATAGCGCTCGATCGCGGCCAGGGCTGGGTCGGGCAGGGGACGCTCGGGGGCAAGAATCAGCAGGCCCGCGGCATCCGGGGGAATCGCGTCGATGACGGCTAAGGGGAGGCGCCGCACCCGGTAGCCCTCGGTGGCGAGTGCTGCCCCGAGCCCCGAGTAGCCCTCGGCACCCGAGCGCCAGAGATCGCCCTCGCCTGCGCCCACCGCGGTGTAGAGAACCCGGTCCGGGTTGACCCGGAGCCCGGCGATGGCCTCGTAGAGGCTCCCCTCCCGGGGACGTTCCACCAGGGCCCAGCGCTCGCCCACGCTCACCACTACGGAGTTGGAAGAGCCGATGCCGAAGCGGTCCTCGTCCTCGGGAAAATCGTCGAGGGCCCGGGTGCGCAGTTCGATGGGGCCACCGGCGCGGCCTTGGCCCGGGCGCGCGAATTCTTCAAGGAGTGCTCGGGTGTGGCGGACGCGCGGGTCGCCGGCCTCGGTATAGAGGGTGAGAACCAGCGGATCGTTCAGTTGAGCGAGCAGGCCGAGGCTGGCCTCGGAGAGGGAGTAGCGACCCTCGAAGGTCCAGTCGAAGCGGAAGTGGCTGCGTCCGGCGGCCAGGTAGAGGACCACGGCCAGGGCGCAGATGCCGGCGCCCCGAGCGAGCACCCCGAGCATGGGGCCGCGCAGCGCGGGTTGGGCGTTGCGCCCCGCGCGCATCAGGGCGGACAAGCCCGCGGCGGTCAGCGCTCCGGCGCCGGCCATCAAC
>CAWVXN010000715.1:0-1581 GCA_963933695.1 uncultured Myxococcales bacterium
AGCTCAATAGCGTGATGAACGAAAGCGTTGCCGAGGCGCTTCGCACCTGTGATCTGGGGGTTTTGCTGGTGGATCGCGCGCGGGGCTGGACACCGGTTCACGAGCGGCTCCTGAAGGATCTTCGGGCCAGTCGAAAGCCCTTCGTGGTACTCGGGACAAAGTCCGATCTGCGCGATCATTTCGAACTGGTCTGGCCCCCGGCGGCGTTGAGTGCCGAAGAGGTCTCGGTTTCCATTTCGGGGCTGACGGGCGAGGGCGTCCCCGCGTTGCTTGAGACCTTGGTCGCCGCTCTTCCCGAATCGCCCGCCCTTTATCCCAAAGACGAACTGACCGATCGCCCGGTACGCTGGCTCTGCGCCGAGTTGATCCGGGAATCGGTTTTCCAATGTCTTGAGCAGGAACTCCCCTACGAGATGGCGGTGGAAGTCGTGCGCTTCGATGAGGAAAACCCGGACCGGGTGATGATTTACGCCAACCTCCTGGTCGGGCGCGAAAGCCAGAAGCGCATTGTGGTGGGGGCGGGCGGTCGCACGATCAAGGGCATCGGGATTCGGGCCAGGAAGTCCATCGAAGCGCTACTCGGGACCGACAGCTATCTGGAACTCTTCGTGAAGGTCGACCCGAAGTGGCTCAAGAGCGCCCGGCGCATCCACGAACTGGGATACCGCTAACCACGACTCGGGCAGTCGGGGGAGGGGATACGGCCTCCTCACCCCTTCGGTTTCCCCCGGGGGGATAAATTCCAACCCGCATTCGTCGGGGACTTTCAGGATATGGTATACAGTTAACGTGAACTGGCAAACTTCTGATTCTAAAGACGATCTGGCCATCGGGGAAGTCGGTGCGCTGATTGGCTTGTCCGCCCGGACCATCCGCTATTACGAGGAACTGGGGCTGCTGCCCGGCGTTCGCCGCAGGGTGGCCGGGCGCCGTGTCTACGGCGCCGACCAATTGGAGCGCCTGCGCTTCATCGAGCGGCTGAAGAAACTCGGGTTGTCCCTGGGCGAGATCAAACAGCTCAATGCCCTTTACGCGATCAAGGGATCGACGGCGGCCATGCTCGCCTACCTGGGCGGGCTGCTCGATACCCATCTCGAAAAATTAGACGGCCGAATCGCCGAGTTGATCGATCTACGCGATGAGATGGGGAGCTACCGGGAGCACGTGGGAAGCCGGATTGAAATTCTGGAAGCCAAGGCCAGCGCGGCGCCGAAGCCGCATCCATCGGAGGACAATTCGTGAGTACAGCGGTGAAGACCTCAATCGCAGAGTCTATGGGCGGCGCGCGGGTTCGCGTGGTGACCGCCGCTTCGCTCTTTGACGGACACGATGCGGCTATCAATATCATGCGCCGGATTCTCCAGGCCGAGGGAGCCGAGGTCATTCATCTGGGGCACGACCGTTCGGTGGATGAAATCGTCGAAGCGGCGATCTGTGAAGGCGCCCATGCGGTGGCGGTTTCGTCCTACCAGGGCGGGCACATGGAGTTTTTTCGCTACCTGGTGGATCGGCTCGCGGCTCGGGGGGCGGGTTGGGTGCGGGTGTTCGGAGGGGGTGGAGGCACGATCACGCCGGCCGAAA
>CAWVXN010000716.1:0-1580 GCA_963933695.1 uncultured Myxococcales bacterium
CCCCCTGGCCATGGGAGCACTGGGCGCAATTGCCTGCAATTCCCTCATCGTGAACTGGTTCGAGCGCAGGCGATCCCTGGCTCTGGGGATCGCAATGATCGGCATGTCGATCTCCGGAGCGATCATGATTCCCGCGGCCACCTGGGGGCTCGAAACCTGGGGTTGGCGGGGGGTCTATCGGTTCTTCGCGATAATCCCCCTTGGCCTTATGCCTCTGATCGCCTGGCTCGTGGTCAACCGGCCCGAGGATCTCGGTCTCGCGGCGGATGGCGAGGATCCCGCCGAAGTCGCGAAAGCCGCAATCCAATTCGCCCCGGCCGACCCGACCCCCATGCGCGCACTGCTGGCCACTCCCACCCTCTGGCTGATTGGCGCCGCCTGCGGACTCTCCTTCTTTGGCGCTCTCGCGGTTATGAACCACGGAATCGCTTTTGCGATCGATCGGGGCATCGACCCCATGCGCGCCGCGGGCATGCTCTCGGCCATCTCTGTGGGGGCCGCAACGGGTAAACTCGCCTTTGGCTGGCTCGCCGATCGGCTCGGCGAAAAAGGCGCTTTCAAGGTCGCCCTAACCTTCCAATTCTTCGCGCTTCTTGGCCTGGCAACGCTTTCGGGATACGCCGCCCTTGTGGCGGCCAGCGGATTATTTGGGCTCGGACTGGGGGGGATCGCGCCCCTCCAAGTCGCCCTGCTTGCCCGAAGCTTCCGGGGCGGCGACTTCAGCCGCGCCCTGGGGTTGATCGCCCCGCTGATGATTCCCTTTCAAATCGCCGGGCCTCCCCTGGCCGGCTGGATCTTCGATCGTCAGGGAAGCTACGACTTGGCGATTTGGATCTTCATGGCGAGCACCCTGGCCTCGGGCTTCGTGATCTCTTTCCTCAGGCTTCCCGATGCCGGCAAGCCGACACCCCAAGCCGAATAAAAGCGTACCCGGGGAAAGCCCTCAGTCCCCGGAAACCTCGATGGCCGTGGAGCCCGCGGGCAGAGAAACCCGGGTCCCGTCCTGCCCCAAGGTGAACTCCCCAGCGAACGCATCGTCTACGCCATCGAGAAAGACCGCATCCATGCCGGGGAACAGCAGGGGCGGAACGACGTGATAGAAAAGAAGGTGTCCCACCCCCGCCACTTCAGCGCTTTCGGCTGCATCCACCGGACTCGCGTGATAGTCGAGGATGTCGTTCACGATATTGGCGCGCTTGGTCAATCCGGCATCCGAGGCCGCCTGGGCCAGCATGCCCACCAACTGCGGTGCAAGAGCCTCGTGAACCAGAAGGTCAACCCCCTCGGACATGCGCTCGATTTCAGGCGATCGAATCGTGTCCCCTGAGATGACCACAGAACGCCCCGCGTAGTCGAACCGGTAACCCACGGCGGGATCGATGGGCGCATGGTTGACCCGAAAGCTGGTCACCTTCACGCCGTCCCGGTCCCAGACCACCGTCGGGCGGCCCGGCTCGGGCGTGGCAAAGGGTCTCCCGGAGAAACCCGCCGCACCGGCCACCATGACGGCTTCTCCATGGTGGGCGACCCGGTAGCGAGTATCGGCTTGATAAGCCTGATTGAAGCCGTCGGCGATATTC
>CAWVXN010000717.1:0-1578 GCA_963933695.1 uncultured Myxococcales bacterium
CGGGCCAGCGCGTCCCTCGGCTTCGACGGCTACGCCCATGGCGGCCTCGGCTTGGGCGAAAGTCGGGCCGAGCGCGTGGAGGCGGTTTGCGCGGGCCATGGAGCCCTGCCCCCCGAGGCGCCCCGCTACCTCATGGGATTGGGCCGCCCGGTGGACCTGCTCGACGGCGTAGCGTGTGGGGTCGATCTCTTTGATTGCGTGGTGCCCACCCGCAACGGCCGGCACGGATTGCTCTTCACCCACGACGGAGTGCTTCACATCAAGAACGCGCGCTTCAAAACCGACGACGGACCGGTCGACCCGGAATGCGATTGCCTCACCTGTCGGTCGTATAGCCGCGCCTACTTGAATCACCTGGTCCGCTGCGGCGAATCCCTGGGCGCACGCCTGGCGGCGCTCCACAACCTGCGTTTCTACTTGGCCCTGCTCGAACGGGCCCGGCGCGCCATTCTCGAGGGCGGATTTGCGGCTCTGCGCGCCGAGGCCGAGGCACGCTGGGAAGCGGGCTCTGTCTCCCCTTGAGAGTCCCCCCCGGACACGGCTCGGGGGACGCTGCCCGATTCGCTTGCCCTACTCACTCGCCCTATTCGTTCGCACGACTTCAGTCTCTCGGCTTCAGTCTTTCGTAAGGGCTTGAGTCTTTCGTAAGGGCTCCGGTCTTCAGTACGGGCTTCAGTCTTCAGTACGGGCTTCAGCCTTTCCCAATGGCTTCGAGGGCAACACAGAGTCCGGCCCGGTAGGCAAGATCCTCGCCCAACTCGGCTGGGACGATTTTCATGTAGGGGGCCTGGTGGGGCCAGATTCGCTCGGCCACGTGCTTTCGGACCGGATCGAAACACAGGGCATCCCCCGCGGCGATGGGAATTGTGCCCAACACCACGACCTCCGGGGCCAGGCTGAAGGCGAGGTGCACGATGGCCTGGGCCAGGTAGTGGTTGAATCGGTCCATCTCCGCCAGCGCCCAGGGATCACCCGCTCGAGCAGCCTCGACCCAGTGCACAGTGGAGACCGCTTGGGGGCTTCCGGCCAGGGCCACGCAGGCCGAGGTCTCGGGCACTTGCGCCCGCAGGCGCCGGGTCAGCGCCACACCGCCCAGGTAGGCTTCAAGGCACCCCCGAAGCCCGCACGCGCAGGGTTCGCCCGGCCATTCCACAGGGGTATGGCCCAGTTCACCGGCGGTCCCCATGCGCCCCCGGTGCAGGCGACCCCCGAGAATGATTCCCCCCCCCACCCCCGTTGACATGGTGAGATAGACCAGATCTTGGCAGCCCCGCCCCGCGCCGAAGCGGTACTCGGCCAGGGCCCCTGCATTCGCGTCATTTTCCAGAGCCACGGGGCAGCCAAAGTCGGCCTGGAGAATTTTCCCGACGGGCACGGCCTCCCAGCCGGGCAGGTTCGGGGGCCGGACGACCCTCCCTCGGTCGATGTCCAGGGGACCGGGAACCGAGACCCCAATCCCGCGGAGGTCTCCCTCTTCCACCCCGGCCTGGGCAAGCAGACCGCGTGCGTCATCGGCAATGCGCGCGAGGTCCTGCTCCGGGTTCCCTGTGGGCTCGGTGGGACGGCGCCGGCGTGCCA
>CAWVXN010000718.1:0-1575 GCA_963933695.1 uncultured Myxococcales bacterium
AATTTAGCAGCGGCTTGCTTGCGGTCACCGGCGGGGCCGAGATCGTCGACGGCACCCTCACCGGCGACTCGGAGACCATCACGAGCGATGTCACCATCGGCGCCGGGGCCCTCTTCCAACTGGTCCAGACCGCGGCCGGCGAGTATGCGGGCAATATCACCGGCGGCGGCAGATTTGAAAAAGGGGGCAGCGCCGACCTGACCCTAGCCGGAACCAATTCGTTCTCAGGGGGCATCGATGTCATCTCGGGGAAACTGTTTGGCAACTCGGGCAGCCTTCCCGGAGACATCGCCCTCTCCACCGGCAGCAGTCAGGTGATCTTCGACCAGAACGCGACCACCGGCGATGGCACCCACTCGGGGAATATCAGCGGCGCGGGGAAACTGATCAAGCAGGGCCTTGGTACTCTGACCCTCGGCGGAACCAGCAGCTATACCGGAGACACCGAGGTCGCCGAAGGCACCCTGCGCGGCGATGCCCAAAGCCTGGTGGGCAACATTGTTCTGAGTTCCGTGGACGCCACCGCGGAATTCTCGTTCGCCGGCAACCAGACCTTCGACGGCTTCATCTCGGGTGGCGGCATCTCGGGTGGCGGCAACGTCACCAAGTCGGGAACCGGCACCCTCACCCTCAACGCGCCGAACTCCTTCACGTACACGGGGGCCACTTTAATTAGCGGCGGCACGTTGCGCCTGGAGACCGACCTGCCCAATACGTCGAGCGTGGCCGTATCCGCCGGGGCCACCCTCGAGAACGCCCAATCGACGGGCCGCACAACCATCCATGGAGGGCTGGACAGCCGCGGCCGAATCGTCCTGGGAGGCGTAACCGGCGCACTTCTTGTGGAGGCCGGGTCAGCCAATCTTCGGCCGGGCTCGGCCCTCAACGTGATCCTCGACGACCAAGGCCAGTCCTCGACCCTCGCCGTCGACGGACAGGTATTTCTCAGCGGGGTGGAACTCGCTTTGACCCCCCTTCCCGGATCGTACACCGGAACGGTCCCCTACGTTCTGCTCACCGGGACATCCATCGTCGCGGGCAGCGAGGGGCTCGGCTTTACCACTCCGGAGTTTGCCTTTCTCGACGTGGGGGTCCCGGTTCTGGCATCCGGCGGAACCCAACTCACCGTCACCCTCACCCCAAACGCCAATTCCTTGGGCGACTTTGCCCAGACGCCGAACCAGCAGGCCACCGCGCCCGCTCTTCAGCAGGTCTTGGGTTCGGGCTCAGCGGACTCCCAAACGATTCTCGAGAGCCTGAGCGTGCTCCCCGCGAGCCGGGTACCGGACATTCTCGATGAGGTGGCCGGCGAGAGCCTCGGCGCCATGACGAATCCCCGGGAAGCCAATGCCTACGCGTTTGCCCAGGCCCTGTCCCGACGCTTCACAGCCAACGAGTACGAGACTGGCCCCGTGATCCGCAACGCCGGGGCAGCCGGCCAAGCCGGCCCTGGGGCGGGGGGATGGATCGAGGCCGTGGGGCTGTTCTCGGACCAGTCGGGGCAGATCAACGCCTCGGATATCAGCGCGGACAGCGGCGGCTTCGCAGGCGGCTTCGATGCCCCCCTGCCCGGCT
>CAWVXN010000719.1:0-1571 GCA_963933695.1 uncultured Myxococcales bacterium
GGCGACGAACACCCGGCGCTGAACGGCACGGCCCATATTCTACTGGTGGGCAACCGTCTGTTCATCTTCTATGCCGAGGTCAGCGCAGCCACCTCAGCAGAGGAGATCAAGCGGTACCTCGCCTCGATTCGAATTCCGGCCCGGCCTAGCTCGTCGGCGGGCGAGGATCACGGGGCAGCCCATAGCCCCTCTCTCCAATGATATTGAGTTGGATGTTGCTCGCCCCGCCGGCAATCGCCGGCCCCAGGGAGAACATGTAGGCCTCGACCCAACCCGTCGCGGTGGAGTTCCGTGCCCACCCCGCTATATCCTCGGGGGCGGGGGCCAACATTCCATCAGCGCCGAGCAGGTCGTAGGCGCATCGCTGGATCATCTGCATCGTATCCGTCGAGTAGAGCTTTGCCATCATCATGGGACGCATGGCCTTGAGGGGTTCACCGCGCACCTGGGCGGTAAACTGCCGCATGGTCGAAGTTTCGCTGGTCCGAACGTATCCCTCGATCTCGGCCAGCCTTTGCCGAACCTGCCTGTCCTCGATCGCCGGCCGTCCCTCGAGTACGGTCCGCCGTGCAAGATCGAGTAGATCGTTGAAGGTATCCCGCATCATGTTGGGATTGGCGATGAGGTTCCGCTCATGCACCAGGGTGGCTCGCGATACGCCCCAGCCTTCACCGGGCCGTCCGACCACGTTGTCCACGGGCACACGAACATCGTCGAAGAAGACCTCGTTGAACTCCATGCCTCCGGTCATGCCCTTGAGGGGGCGGACTTCGATCCCCGCACTCTTCATATCCACCAGGAGGTACGTAATTCCAGCGTGTTTGGACGCATCGGGATCGGTCCGGAAAAGGCCGAACATCCAGTCCGCCTCAAGGGCGTTACTCGTCCAAATTTTCTGACCCGAGAGGATGTACACCTCGCCGTCCAACCGGGCGCGGCACTGCAGCGATGCGAGGTCACTCCCCGAGCCGGGTTCGCTGTACCCCTGACACCACTTCTCCTGACCTGAGATCGCCTTGGGGATGAAGCGCTTCTTCTGGGCCTCCGTACCGAACTCGAGCAGAGTGGGCACCAACAAGCCCGCCCCCTGGCTAGTGAGGTCTCCGGGCGCGCCGGCGGCATAGAACTCGTCGCGCACAATCGCGTCCTTGAGCGCGTCGGGCTCCTGGCCCGCGCCCCCATACGCGGCGGGAACATTTCGGGAGACGAAACCCGCCTCGGTCCCTCGCTGGCGAAACAGGGCTTCCGCCTCGAGCCCTTCCCCATGCGCCTCTTGACCGACCAGAGGCCAGCCTGCAAGAAAGCGCCGAACCTCTTCCCTGTAAGCCTGGTATTCCGCGGTGTATTCAAGATCCATGATTCCGCCTACCAGCCGGCCAACGCCGCACAGCGGTCGCGTAGGCTCTCAGGATTCCCCAGAAAGGCGCGGTCAAACATCAACCGCTTGAACCCCATCTGGACGTCGCATTCCCAGGTAAATCCGAGCCCGCCGTGCAGCTCCACCACCGCCCGAGCGGCTTCGAGCCCGCGGTCGGTGATATGGGCCTTGGCCAGGGCCGCGGCCCGCTCGG
>CAWVXN010000720.1:0-1567 GCA_963933695.1 uncultured Myxococcales bacterium
GGGCCGATGGAAAACGCGTTCGGGACATATCGGTGACCCGGCGCTTCATGCCCTACCTCTCGCCCCGGCGAAACAGCTCGCTGGTCTACTACACCACCGAGATCGAAGTCGATGCCGCGACCGAATACCTCAAGGAGCTGAATCGCGGCCGCGGCGCCGAGGGGCGGATCACTCTCTTTCATTTATTTCTGCGCAGCCTGGGCCAGGGGTTGAGCGAGCGCGAGGGAGTCAATCGCTTTGTCGCCGGAGGAAAACTTTGGCAGCGCAATGGGGTCTGGATGACCTACAGCGCGAAGCAAGCGCTGGTGGATGGCTCGCCGGTCATCACTCTCAAGCATCGCTTCGAACCCGAGGAGAGCCTGCCTTCCATGGCCGATCGCTTGTTGGAGGGACTTCATGCCCGTCGTCGGGGACGCGAGAGTCGAGCCGACAAGGAGGTCAACCTCGCGATCCGCTTGCCTGGGTTTGTGCTGCGCGCCGTGATGGCGGCCCTTCGCGGTGCGGACTTTATGGGGCTCTTGCCGCGGTCACTCATTGAGGGGGACCCCATGTTCTCGTCAGCCTTTGTGGCGAATCTCGGTTCGGTTGGACTCGACGCTGGCTATCACCATCTCTGGGAATACGGAACTTGCTCGATCTTTGCGGTAGTGGGGAAGGTGAAATGCAGATCGGACGGCAGCTCGGTGATGGAGGTCAAGTACAGCTACGATGAGCGCATCGCCGACGGTCTCTACGCGGCGATTACCCTGCTCGGGGTGAAGCAGCGATTCGAGAATCCGCGCACGATGGCTTGACCTGCGCGGAGCCTGCTTCTGCTTATAGGTGAATACCCTGATGCAAATGTTTATTAAACCTGTGTGGGTAAAGTATCTCACACGAGCGGAAGTATTCCGTGTAGGCTGTAAATTGATCCAGAGACGTGAAAGATCCCAGAACCATGGGTTTTTCGCATCACTGGAAAACGCTCCGTGCTTCTGAGGAGGGGTGAGTCGAGCGTTTGAAGCCCAGGTCCCCGTTTGGGATCTGGGCTTCTGCTCGTTTGGGCCTGGCTCGCCCGGATGGGCAATGGCAGGGGTCGATTCATTATGCGATTTTGTTCGCGTTCATGAAGAGACCTCCCGATCCCGAGGCGACCCCTCATAAAATGGAGCTGCGACCCGACGACGGGCGATTGCTTCGTGGTCAACGCAGCCGCGCCGCGATTCTTAAGGCGGCCCGGGAACTCTTCGCCGAGCGGGGCTTTGACAGGGCCACCCTACGCACGATCGCCGAGCGTGCTGGGATCGGGGCGAGCTCCATCTATCGACACTTCCAGAGCAAAGAGGAACTGCTGATCGCCGAGCTGCTAGATCTGCAGGAAGAATCCTGGCGCCAATTTCGTCTCGACGACCAGCGGAAGGCGCCGACCCGGGAGCGGGTAAGCCGATTTTTGGACTGCCAGCACGCGTTGCTCGCCGAGGACAGCGACCTGACCTTGATCGCGTTGCGCGCTACGACACGCCCGGGTGCTCGGGTGGCGGCGCAGGTTCTGAGCCTGAACGATCGGACCATCGGTCTCTTGATGGAG
>CAWVXN010000721.1:0-1558 GCA_963933695.1 uncultured Myxococcales bacterium
CGTCGTGGACGGACTGCTCCATCGGATTCTTTCCCAAGTGACCCGGAATCGACCAAGCGATCAACGTGAGGATCTGCGCGAAGGGCTTGCCCAGGCCATCTCCGTCGCCACCAATCCGGGTGCTCTTCAGGAGGAGTTCGACGCCTTGGAGTTGACCTGGACCCCGCCGGAGACGACCGGCTTCGAGCCCGCCGCCAACGGGGCCTGAGCGGTGGAACTGGTCACACGGGTCCGCAGGAGCCTGAAGGTCGGGTGGAATGCCGCCTGGATTTGGGGGATGTACAAGATCCCGAGCTGGGGCCGGCGTCTTCGCGGCATCGAGATCTCAAACGAAGAGTTATCGCCCACGCATCAGCGGGCGGCCGATCGCGTCCTCAATCTGGCTCTCGACCTTCGGGGCGTGATGATCAAGCTCTGTCAGTCGGTGGCCACGCGCTCGGACATTTTCCCGAAAGAGTTCATCGAGAAGCTCAAGCAATGCCACGACGCAGTGCCCCCCAAACCCTTTGAACAGGTGCGGCGGATGGTCGAAAGCGAGCTCGGCAAGCCCATCGAGGCGGTCTTCTCCGAATTTGAGTCCACGCCCCTTGCCTCGGCCTCCCTGGCCCAAGTCCACCGGGCCCGGCTCATCGACGGCCGGGAGGTCGCGGTCAAAGTTCAGTACCCCGATATCGAGGGCATCATTCGTACCGACCTGGGAAATATGCGCCGGGTCTGCCGGGTCTACGAATTCTTCGACCCCCAGCCACTTCCCCTTCTCCCCTTGCTCGTGGAACTGACTCGTCATCTGCGCATGGAATTGGACTTTGTTCGAGAGGCGGATTGCGCGGATCGGGTTCGGGAACTCTTTGCCGACGACCCCCATGTCAAGATTCCCGAGATCTACCGCGAATGGAGCACAACCCGAGTACTCACCATGGAACTCGTCAGCGGGATCAAGATCACCGAGAAGGCCAGCATGAAAGAAGCGGGCCTGGCCCCCGCCGAAGTCTTTCAGAATTTGATGTACATCTACGTCCGCATGATCTTGGCCGCCGGCTTCTTTCATGCGGACCCCCATCCCGGCAACCTCTTTGTCACGCCCACTGGGGAGATCGTGGTCCTCGACTTCGGCCTTTCCAAGGAGTTGCCCGAAGGCTTCGGTCTCGGTCTCTTCGAACTGATGTTCTCCCTGGCGACCTTCAATGAATCGGCCATGGTGCGGGCCTTCACCGAACTGGGCTTCCGGTCCAAGACCGGAGATACCAGCACTTTTGTCGCGATCGCCCGGCGCATGGTCCGTCGCAGCGATTCGGGTGCCTTCGAGGGTGAGTTCACCGAGGACATGACCGAAGAACTCTTTGAAGCCATCCGAGAGGATCCCGTCGCCGAAGTGCCCAGCGATTTTGTTCTGGTCGCCCGGGTATTTTCGCTGCTCTCGGGGATCGGACACACATTGGGGAGCCGGGCCAATGTTCTCCAAGCCATGAGCGGGGGCGGACCGGCCGCTTGATCCAACGCTTCCCGCTAAGCGACAGGCGCTCGCTCGGGGCCCGGGGGAACGTCCTGGTCATGATCG
>CAWVXN010000722.1:0-1550 GCA_963933695.1 uncultured Myxococcales bacterium
CCTCCTCGGCGGAGAAGGTTTCGAGCCATTGGGCGGTGACCTCCGGATCGGCCAGGTCGCTTTTGTTCAGCAGGGGGATGCAGGGGGTGTCCCCGCGGAGTTCGGCGAGCATGGGGTTCCGGCTCGACTGGGGCAAGCGAGCATCGAGGATCTCGATGACCACATCAATTCGGGCCAGGGAGACCGCGAGTTCGCGACGCGCCTTGTTCATGTGGCCTGGGAACCAATTGATCGTCATTTTTTCGTGCTCCCGTTTGGGCGGTAAACCATAGCGAGCACCGCCTGGACGGCGTTACCCTCTCCCCGAGCGAAAAGGGAGTGACATGAACGAATTGATTCGCGACATCTTGGGACGAGAGGCCTCCGGCGGCACCGTGACGGCGCGGGGCTGGCTGCGGACCGCCCGCCACGCCAAGAATCTTTCTTTTCTCGAGGTTTCCGACGGATCCTGCTTCGCGGGGCTCCAGGTGGTCGCCGGCCCCGAGTGTGCTCGGTTTGAGGAAGAAGTGCGAGGGTTGGGGACGGGCTGCGCCGTGGAGGCCACCGGCGTGTTGATGGATTCTCCTGGCGAGGGGCAGCACTTTGAACTCCACGCCAGCGAGGTGAAACTGGTGGGGGGCGTCGAGGCCGATTATCCGCTGCAAAAGAAGCGCCATAGCTTTGAGTTCCTGCGCACCATTGCCCACCTGAGGCCACGCACCAATACATTGGGCGCGGTGCTGCGGGTGCGGGATGCGGCAACCCGGGCGATCAATGAATTCTTTCACGCCCAAGGGTTCGTTCAACTCCACTCCCCGGTGATCACGCTCTCAGACGCCGAGGGGGCCGGTGATATGTTTCGGGTTTCGACCCTCGATCCGGTCAACGCGCCTCTCAATCCCGAGGGCGAAGTCGATTGGAAGCAGGATTTTTTCGAGGCTCCCAGCTACCTCACGGTATCGGGTCAGCTCGAAGCGGAGATCGGCGCCCTGGCGCTTTCCCGGGTCTACACCTTCGGGCCGACTTTTCGCGCGGAAAATTCGAATACAAGCCGTCATCTCGCCGAGTTCTGGATGGTGGAGCCGGAGGTGGCCTTCTGCGAAATCGACGGACTGGCCGACCTAGCGGAGGATTTTCTGAAAAGCGTCTTCCGCCAAGTGGGGGAGCAATGCGAAGAGGACCTGGCCTTTTTCGATAAGCGGATCGATGACAGCGTGCTCTCGACCCTCGCGCATGTGGTGGAGCAACCCTTCGACCGGATTACCTACAGCGAGGCCGTGGAGATCCTGAAGGGATCCGGCCGGACGTTTGAGTTCCCGGTCAGTTGGGGAGCGGATCTTCAGAGCGAGCACGAACGGTTTCTCACCGAAGAGCATTTTGGAAAGCCCCTGGTGGTGACCCACTACCCCAAGGACATCAAGGCTTTCTATATGTATGGCAACGACGATCAGCGTACGGTGGCGGCCATGGATGTTCTGGTGCCGAGGATCGGCGAAATCATCGGGGGCTCCCAGCGTGAACATCGTCTGGATAACCTCAAGCAGCGTATCGCCGAGCAAGGCCTGCCCGAG
>CAWVXN010000723.1:0-1547 GCA_963933695.1 uncultured Myxococcales bacterium
CCCCCCCCGCGGGATTTTTTCGATCTTTCCAAAATCTCGATAGAACAATTAGTTACCGAGCGACTTGCCGCGAAAACGCCGAACTGATGCACATACTTGCAAATGCAGTTAAAGAGAATATGAAGGTTCATTTTCTTGGACCGGAAAAGCTGAATTCCTCAATGAAAACAATCTTATAAATATGTAATGTGTCGAGGAACTCGAGTGGGTCGGATCGTTGCTAGGGGGCCCATCACGTAACGGGAACTCCCCTCTGGGGATCGATTACTCAAGGCAGTCCGTGGGCCGAGTCGGTTTGGGGGATGCCCGAGGCCGGGCCTCTCGGCCTGGCGGCTTGTTTTTTCCCCTAATCGCTGTGGCTCCATGGGATCCGGATGAATCAGGTCGAGGCTGACCAGGAAGCTCGAAGCTGTGGAGACTGCTCTCTCTGCTGCCAGGTGCTGCGTGTCGATGAATTGGCCAAGCTTGGCGGCGTCCCCTGCATCCACCAGGACGTGGGTGCGAAGGGTTGCTCGATTCACCCGAGCCGGCCGAAAATCTGCCGGGCGTATCGTTGTCTCTGGCTCTCGGGGGGGCTGGCTGAAGCGGACCGCCCCGATCGCCTGGGGGCCGTGCTCGATGTTGTCGCCCAAGGACCCGTGGTGCGGCTGGAAATCCGTGAGAGCCGTCCCGGGTTGTTCGAAGCCTCGGGGCGTTTGGCGGCGATTGCGGAAGAATATCGGTCGAGCATGCCGGTTCGCATTACCGATGTCGGGGATGTGCTGGATCCGGACCGTTCCTATCGATTGCTGCTTCCCGACGGGGAAGAGCACCGAGTGGCAGGAGACTGGACCGAAATCCACAAGCCCGGTCGGCCGCCTGAGCGCAGGCGGTTGCCCTGGCTCGAGCGAACCGTGAGGCGCCTTGTGCTCAGGCTACGCCGTTATCGCTTGGCTGCGCCTCCCTCGTAATCCAGCAGACTCGACGAGCGAGTCCGAGGGAAGGCCGAGCTAGAGAGGGGCCACGGCCTCGCCCTTTTTGCGCGCACGGTGACGGTCCCGCAGGATCTCGGCCGCACGGACGAGGGTTTCTCGTTTGGGGGCGTCGGAGGAGAAGGCTTCGATTTCATCCATTTCTTCTTCGCTGAAGCCCGCTTCTCTTCGCTCTTCCCGGGCCAGTTCACGCTGGGAACCGAAGGAAAAGGCCCGTTCGGTCTCGCGCTGGAACTCCCGGGCCCGCTTCGCCCGTTCCGGGTCATCCCGCGTGAATTCCTTGACCCACTCACTTCCGAAACGGACATGGGTCAGTTCATCGGCCAGCACGAAGTCCACCGCCTGGGCGATGATTTCGTCTCCCACGTTTTTCCCGTAGTCAATTAGCGAGCGAAAGGCATCGCACGCCAGCCCCTCGAGGCAACGATTGACGCCGGTCAGGCGAAGAGCCGGATCGGTGTGACAGGATGCTTCGAATAGGAAAGTGGTCTCGGGAAACTCGCCCACTTCGCCGCCCGCGTGCTGAATCAATTTCTCATAGGCTTGAACGTGGCGCGCTTCGTCCCAGCATTGCCT
>CAWVXN010000724.1:0-1534 GCA_963933695.1 uncultured Myxococcales bacterium
CCCAAACCTTTCCGAGCTTCGGGGCGCTGGCCCCCAATGGCCTCGCCTACGAGTTGGCTGTCAGTATCTCGACCTCGACCTTCAACCAGCTGCTCCGGGAGGAAGTCAGAGGCGGGCTGCTCGCCAGCACGATTACAGAATTCGACTTCGGGCTGGGGCTCCAACCGATTACCGCCGGCCTGCTCGCAATCCTGCTGCCCCCCTTCGCAGCACTCGACCCTACGGAACTCCTCCAATTTGACATTCGCCCCGCCGCCGCGCCGATCTTTTCGGGCGAGTTAGGGCCGGCTGGCGAACTCGCCACGGTTCACCTGCCCCACCTTCAGCTCCTACTCGTCCCCGTGAGCGACCCGTCCACGATTCTGCTGGCCGGGTCCATCGACGCCATCGTCGGAGTTGAGCCCAGCTACGGAATTGACGGGTTGGTTTTCGACGTCACCCCCCCGTCGCCGGCCCACTTGACCGTCACCCTGCTTCAAAATCCACTCTATATCGATGTAGCCACCCTGGATGTCCTGCTGCCCAACCTTGTGGGCCTAGCGGTGCCGCTGATCGCCGATTCCCTGGGCAGCTTTCCCCTCCCGGAATTCTTTGGCCTGCAGCTCAGCGCCGTGGATATCGCGCGCACCGGGGACTACATCGGGCTCTATTTCGACCTGTCACCGGTACCCGTACCATGAGGGAAGCAGCCACCCTGAGAAAAACGTTTTTCACAGCTTCCCTTGCCCTTCTCCTGCCCGGCTTGGCCTTTGCCCAGGTGGGCACGTGGACAACCGACGCCGGCGTGGGCCCCAGCACCCTGGGCGTCACAATCCAGGTCAGCTGCCCGGCGATCAGCTTCATTTGCAGTACGGTGAACGGCTACGCGGACTCCCAGAACTCTACGCTCAGCGGAGGCGGAGGTCTTGAGCTGGATACGCTTGCCTCGACCCTGCGCTTCGAGACCGATGGCAACGAGGATTGGGGGCTCGGTGCCCAGCCGGTCTACAACCTGCTCTCGGGCACCGGCATGACTTTTGCCAATATCCCCTTCGCCGGCGTCCCCGAAATCACGAGCCTCCTGGTCTTCGCCACCGCCGATTCCCTGATCGCGGTGCCCGGGTTCATCGATCTTTTACCCGGTGACTACGCATTTTCCCAAACCATCCCCTACGCGTCGCTGGTGGACATCATCGGCGACCTGGAGCTCAACCTCCCGGACATCGTCATGCCCCCCCAGAACGTGGTCGTCACCGGTAGCCTGCATGTGCTCGGGGATATCGATCTCGACACCCTTGTCGAGTACGAATTGAGAAACCTTTCGGCAGTCCTCACCGTTCTCCAGCCCGGCAATATAGGAGGCGAACCCGTGGCCATCGCCATTACCTCGGCGCTGAATGCCAACCTCTCGGGCGAGGTAGCGGGTCCGGTGGCAGTCCCCGCCCTCGGCAGCGTCGCGACTCTGCTGCTTGCCGGTGGCCTCGCACTCATGGGTAGCCGCAAAGCGCGGGGTTGCTGAGGCGCGCGCCGGGGTATGGGTGGCGGGGCATGGGTG
>CAWVXN010000725.1:0-1532 GCA_963933695.1 uncultured Myxococcales bacterium
GATCTGGGAGCAGGCCCCATAGGTGGCCTGTTGCTCGGCGTCGGCGGCGTTGCTGGCCACGGCGCTTTCGCATTTGCGCTGGGCGCCAAAGCCAACGCAGACGTGGCAACGGACTTTGAACTGGCCCAGGGCCAAGTAGACAACGCCGGCAGCGAAAGTGACTAAAATCAAGGTGCCAATAAGAGTGCGATTCATAGGGACGCCACTATAGCCTTGGGCGGCGAATCGATCAGCCTGTGTTTTCTTTCGCTCGCGACGGGTTCCACGGATTTCGATAGTGGGGCTGGATTCTGCTGAGTCATTCTGATTCTATTGCCCAAGACGGGCAGGGGGTTAGGGAGTCCAGAGAGCGCACTCGAACAAACGAAGGCAGTCGATTGAGCTACCGAAGAGTCGCAAAAAAAGACGAGGTTCCCGATGGCCGGGGTCTGTGCGTTCAGATCGAGGGGATCGATGTGGGCCTTTTCCGGGTCGAGGGCGTCATCCACGCCATGGAGAACCGGTGCCCCCACGCAGAGGATCCCTTGAGCGAGGGCTGCTTGGAAGGGCCCATCGTGACCTGTCGGGCGCATGGCTGGCAGTTCGACGTGCGGACGGGCTTTCGGCCGGAGGATGGGGACGGTTTTCCGATCCCGCGTTTCTCGGTTCGGACCGTGGATGATTGGATCGAGGTGGACATCCATGCCCCCGCTGGGCGTTGACCCACTATTTTCATTGAGGCCCGAGGCAGTTCTCGATAGGGTGTCCTTGTCAGGGCTTTCCCTGTCTGGAGGTTTTTATGAGCGAAATCGATCCGACCCGAATGCTCGAGAACATAAGAGCCCAGATGGACGCCAACCCAGTGGGAACTCAGGATTCGCGAATTTCCCCCGAGCAGCTCGCTGAAGCAATGGCTCACCCCAAGGCCGCTGAAGAAATTCAGCGGGTGATGGTCATTGAGGCGAACTCGGTGGCCGAGGGCGAGCCCGCCCCTGAATTCAGTTTGGCCCGGCTCAATGCAGCCCCCGACGCCGATACGGGCCCCGTCACCCTCTCGGATCATTTCGGTCGTCGCCCGGTGGCGCTGATTTTTGGAAGCTACACCTGACCTCCGTTCCGGGCCCAGGCTGGGACCCTCAACGAGATCTACCGCCGCTTCCAGGATCGAGTCGATTTTTACGTCGTCTATATCCGCGAGATTCACCCCACCGATGGCTGGCAGGTGAATGAGAACGAAAGCGAAGGCGTGCTCTTTCGCCAGCACCAGTCTCTGGACGAGCGCGTGGAAGTCGGAGCCGCCTGCATGCTCAAGCTGGCACTGGAGATGCCGGCTCTGGTCGACGCCATGGACGATGGTGTGGCCACCGCGTACGCGGCCGTCCCCGAACGCCTGTATCTCGTTGGGCGGGACGGGCGAATTGCCTACAAGGGTGGGATGGGTCCGATGTTTTTCCAGCCCAGGGAGTGGGAGCAACGCATCGCCGAGTGTCTTGTTGCCGATTCTGAGGGCGGGGAGACCTGACCGCTGCTGGCCTAGGAACGGCGGTCAATTT
>CAWVXN010000726.1:0-1531 GCA_963933695.1 uncultured Myxococcales bacterium
GGCGAGTCGGTGATGCATTTTTGGGAGCGCGAGTGCACGCTCCAGCGCCGCCACCAGAAAGTGGTCGAAGTGGCGCCCAGCCCCACCTTGGACCCTTTGGTGCGCGAACGTTTGCTGGATGCCGCGCTTCGAATGGCCAGTGGCCTCGACTACCTGGGGCTTGGCACCTTCGAGTTCCTCGTCCCGTCCGGGCAGAATCCCGATGGCGCATTTGCCTTCATGGAGGCCAACCCCAGGCTTCAGGTGGAGCATACGGTGACCGAGGAAATTACCGGAGTGGATCTGGTTGCCCTGCAACTCGAGTTGGCGGATGGCCGGAGCCTGGCGGATCTGGGACTGAGCCCAGGGAAGCCTGTTCCGACCCGGGGCTATGCGGTTCAGGTACGAATCAACATGGAGACCATGGCCAAGGATGGTTCCCCGCGTCCCGCGAGCGGAACCCTGTCGGTTTTCGAGCCCCCTTCGGGTCCGGGCATCCGCGTCGATCATCACGCGTATGCGGGCTTCAAGTCGAATCCCAATTTTGATGGTTTGTTGGGCAAGGTGATCGCCCACTCGAGTTCGGATGTTTACGAAAAGGCCTTGGACCGCGCCTACCGGGCGCTCTGCGAACTTCGGATCGAAGGCATTGCGACCAACGTGGGCTTTCTCCAGGCCTTGCTTCGGCACCCCGATGTCGTGGCCAATCGCTTGGACACGGGTTTTATCGAGGGGCATGCCGGGGACTGGCTGGCCCGGTCCGAGGGGGACCATCCCCGGCGCTTTTTCCCGGGTTCGGAGCAGAACGGGGGAGCCGACACCGCCGGGTCCCGGGCGGCCCCGGGCGGCATTGGCGCCCAGATCAGCCGTTCCGATCCTTTGGCGATTCTCGATCACGGTCGCAGCCCGGCGGCGGGCTCGAGTCCGACCTCGCCTTCGACCTCTACTTCGACCCCGACCCCGACCTCTACTTCAATCCCGGCCTCGCCCTCTACTTCAATCCCGGCCTCGCCATCGACTCAGGCCTCTACCCCGCCAGGTGGGGATTTCGTCCCAGTCCTTCCCACGCCGCTCGGTAGCGTGGCCGTGTGCGCTCCGCTCCAGGGCACGGTGGTGAGCATCGATGTCCAGGAGGGCGAGCTTGTTCGGTTGGGCTCCTGTCTGCTCGTGATGGAAGCCATGAAGATGGAGCACGTCCTCGAGGCCTCGGTCTCGGGTGAGGTCACCGGGGTGACGGTGCGGGTTGGGGACACGGTGGCCGAAGGGCATCCCCTGATTTTTCTGACCAAGGGCGAGGTGGGGGAGGTGGCCGAGCGTGCGGAGGTGGAGGTGGATCTGGATTGGATCCGACCCGACCTGGCCGAAGTGCATGAACGGCATGCATTGATCCTCGACGCCCGGCGGCCGGATGCCGTGGCCCGCCGGCGCAAGACCGGGCAGCGCACGGCCCGGGAGAACATCGAGGATCTTTGCGACCCCGACAGCTTTATCGAGTACGCGCCTCTCGTGGTGGCTGCCCAGCGCCGTCGCCGGGACATCGACGACCTGATCC
>CAWVXN010000727.1:0-1530 GCA_963933695.1 uncultured Myxococcales bacterium
CGTCGATTCCCTCTCCGGTTTTGTAACCGTCGAACAGGTCGTTGCGGAACGACTCGATCACGTGATCAAACGCAATCGCTACATGGGTGCAGTCCGCCTGGCGTAGCAGCGCGGCCAGGGAGCGGAGCAGACCACGCGTTCCGCCAACCTCCTGTCCGTCGGGGGACGTCGCCGATGGCGCACCGTAGAAGGATCGATAGAGCTCGTAGGTGCCGTCGATGAGGTGGATTTGCATAGGCCTCACATGGAGTCGAATCGCTTGATCGGTTAGGTTTGGCGGCCACGATAACCATAGCGAGAGCAGGGAGGCGAGGGCGATGGCCAAGATTGTTCTTTATCACAATCCTGGGTGCAGCAAGTCCCGGGGCGCATTGGAGCTGTTGGAAGCACGGGACTCCGGGCTCGAGGTCGTTGAATACCTCAAAACGCCTCTCACGAAGCCCCAACTCGAGGCTCTTCTTGATCAGCTCGAAGGTTCCCCAGACCAATTGGTCCGGAAAGACAAGCACTTCCGGGAACTCGGATTGAATGCCGCGGATTACAAAAACCGGGAGGACGTGGCCCAGGTTCTGGTCGATCACCCGCGCTTAATGGAAAGACCCGTGGCGGTGATTTTGGGTCGGGCGGTGATTGGCCGCCCGCCTGAGAGGGTTCTTTCGCTCCTCGACTGAATCAGCGCTGGGGTACCGTCCATTGAATCTGCTCGATGCTTGTTCGACGGTCGGGTACGGGAAGCCTACACGGAAGGGCATTGAATCTCGCTCGAAGCGCGGATTTTGATTGGTGACCGGATCTCGTTGGTATGTGCATGAAGGCAGGTTTTGCTCTTTTTGCGATGCGCTCAGATCCGCCGGAGTCCCCCGGTTCAGTGCAGGATTTCTGTTAGGCTGCTGTGTCCCAAGCCCAAAAGGAATTGTCCCGCAATGCCCAGCCTCGATCACCCGATCTTTGACGCCGACAATCACTACTACGAGGCGCCGGACACGTTTACGCGGCACATGGATCCCAAGTTGGCTTCCCGGGGTGTTCAGTGGGCGGAAATGAATGGGCGTCATCACCATATAGTGGGCGGAAGAATCAGCCGGGCTGTCACGAATCCGACATTCGACCCCATCGCGAAGCCCGGAGCACTTTTTGATTTCGTCCGAGGACGGGGCGAGGGCAAATCAGCGAAAGAATTGCTGCGCGACCACGAGCCAATTCGCTCGGAGTACCGAAACCGCGATGCCAGGGTCGCTTGCCTAAAGGAACAGGGCCTCGAAGGGATCTGGCTCTTTCCCACCCTGGGCGTGCTTTACGAAGAACTTCTCAAGGGTGACACCGAAGCCACTGTGGCGACCTTTCGTGCCTTCAATCGCTGGCTTCAGGAAGATTGGGGCTTCGCCTACCAGGAGAAAATCTTTGCCGCACCCTACCTGAGCCTCGCCGATCCAGACGCCGCCATCGCCGAACTCGAGTGGGTCTTGCAGCAAGGGGCGCGATTGATCTGTATGCGGCCCGCCGCAATCTTCGGAGGGGAACGCTCTTGGT
>CAWVXN010000728.1:0-1529 GCA_963933695.1 uncultured Myxococcales bacterium
GATCCCGAGGGCATCTCCATCCGCATGGCCCGGGAGGGCGAAGGCATGCGTACCCTCGACGGCGAAGAGCGGGCGCTCCAACCCAGCGACTTGCTGATCTGCTCGGGCGATGCCCCCGTGGCCCTCGCGGGCATCATGGGGGGTGAAAGCTCGAAGGTCGGCGACAAAACCGATGCCCTGCTGCTGGAGGTGGCCACCTTCGCGCCCGCGATCGTTCGCCGCACTTCGAACCGACTCGGCTTGCGCACGGATGCGTCGGCGCGTTTCGAAAAGAGCTTGGACCCGACCCTGCCCGAAAGAGCTGCCGCCCACTTCGCAAGACTATTGGCCGAGATCCAGCCCGACGTACGCTTCCCCGCCCCACCCACCGACGTGGGCGAGTGGACCGATCCGGCGCACACCCTCACCCTGCGACCCGACCGGGTTCGGCAGGAACTGGGCAAGGCAATTGACGACGAGGAGATCACGGCCATTCTCAAACGCCTGGGCTTTGGCGTCGAGGCCCAGGCCGACGGCTACGCGGTGGCGGTGCCCTCGGCACGATCCACCAAGGACGTCCACCTCGACCGGGACTTGGTGGAAGAGATCGGCCGCATCCACCGCTACGGCAATATCGAAGAAAAGACCATGCTTGCCCAGGTGGCCCCGCCCCCCAAGAATCCGCGCCGAAACCTGGTGCGAGCGATCCAAGACCAGCTTGCCGGCTCCGCGCGCTTCCACGAGACGATCAGCTACTCCTTCGTGGACGATGGCCTGCTCGAAAAACTCGGCATGCTGGACCTGCCCCACGTTCGCATCGTGAACCCCGTGGCCCAAAGCGAGAACAAGGTTCGCCGCACGATCATTCCCTCGCTGCTCTCGGGGATCGAAGCCAACCGCCGACTGCTCGAGGACGTGCGCCTCTTCGAGGTGGGCAAAGGCTACCTCCCGGACCCGAATGACCCGAACAAGGAACCCAAGGAACTCCACCTGGCCGGGTTGGTCTGGGCCACTGCGCCCCGGGGCCCCAAGGCGCGGTTCGACGCCCATACCTTCAACCAACTCCAGGGATTGACAACGGATTTACTCGATCGCCTTGGGGTCACCGAAGTCCAATGGCGGCCGGCCTCGCCTCCCCCGCTGTGGGCCCATCCCGCCAAGGCCCTGGAAGCCGTGGCCGGGCAGGACGGTGAACGCCTGGCCGTCGTCGCCGAACTCGACCCCGGACTCCACGCTGCCCTGGGCCTTTCCGGAGAGCAGACCAGCGAAGTGGCCATCGCCGAGATTTCCCTGGACGCCATCCTGATCGCCCCCCAGCGCGGCGGTCGCTACTCCCCCTTGGCGCGTTATCCCGGCATCAAGCTCGACGTCGCGGTGGCCCTACCGGATCACGCCGCGGCAGCCACGGTGCGGGAAGCGATTGAGAAAGCCGGCAAGGGCAGTGTCGCCGACGCCGAACTCTTCGACCTCTACCGGGGCGAAAGCGTGGGCGCGGGCCGCAAATCTCTCGCCTACCACGTCACCCTCCAGTCGGACAAGAAGACCCTGAC
>CAWVXN010000729.1:0-1527 GCA_963933695.1 uncultured Myxococcales bacterium
AGCGGGAATCTCCCTCAGCGCCCCGGTGATTTCGGGAAATACTTCAAACATCTCGACCAACACAGCGGGAATCTCCTCCAGCGCCACCGCGATTTCCGGCAATACTTCAAACATCTCCACCAACACCACCGCGATTTCGGGCAACACAACGAGCATCTCCTCTCTCGCCTCTCTCTCCGATGCGCAGGCTCTGGAGATCGCCGCGCTGCAGGCGCAGCTCGGGGCGCTGGAGGCTCTGGTTGAGTCCTATCATCCGCCCCGCTTCATTGCATGCCTGGATGGTTTGACGGTGGCGGACAACGAAACTGGTCTGCTGTGGGAGCGGAAGACGGGGACGTTCGACGGCAGCTTTCCGGCCTCAGGGTTCTGCGAGACGGCCGCCGGTGGCTGCCCGGACCGGCACGACGTGAACAGCCGCTACGAGTGGTCGAACTCGGGAACCGTCGCGGATGGGAATGCCTATACGGACTTTTTGGTCAACCTGAATGCGGGCTCCGGTTTTGGGGGTCATTCGGACTGGCGTCTGCCGATCATCTCTGAGTTGCAGAGCATTCTGGTCGGCCCAGGCGTGACGACGGTTGCTACTAACGCGGATCCCCCGGACACCGCATCGGGTGCGAATGCGACGGGTCAACCCACGACCTGTAGCGCGGCCCCCTGCATCGACCCCGATTTTGCGGCCATCGGCGGCCCCACAGCGTCGTCGCTCTATTGGTCGGCATCGAGTGACGCCACCAATCCCATCCGCGCCTGGGGCGCGACCTTCAACAATGGCAGCGTGTCCAACACCCTCAGGGGGAACGACGGCTTCGTTCGTGCAGTTCGCGCCGGCTCGTGCAGTTCTTGACTCTTGGCTGCTTTGATTGATTTGATCCTTTGACCGGGGGTGGGGGGATCGGTAGCCCCCCGCAACCTGTGGTGTCCGAGCAGGCGCATCTACGCGCCGCCTGCTGCCACCGTTCCCCGTCTCGGATGAATGTCGAGCCAATAAAAGACACGTTTTTCGATTCTTCGTACGCCTCCTCTCCGGCTGACGGTCCCGTCGAGGCCGCCAAGGAACCACCTCCACCAACGCAAGACGTACTGCCGAAGGCGCTGCCAGTCGCCCTCTCGCTCATAAAGCCGGCGAGCACGTTCACGTAGGCGACCGTTCTGAAAGCCCAGCCCCTCGTCGGAAGGCCGAAGCCTTGCCCCCGCACGGATCGGGTAGCCGAGAAAATCAAAAGGGTGTGTAGTGCGCCCTATGAAGCGCTTGATGCGGTGAAGGCGTAAGCCGAGCGCCGCGATCTCTTCGTGCAGCGCCGCAATGGCGCGTCGCAACTCCCAGCGGGTCCGGGCCAGCAACACCATGTCATCCATGTAGCGGACGTAGGCGACGAGACGCTTCCCTTTGCACAGCCGGTCCATGCGGCGGTCGAGGGGGGTTAAGTAGAGCGCTCCGAGCAGAGGCGAGAGCCCACCGCTGGCCACCATGCCCCGCCCGCTGCCTCGCATGTCCGGCAAGGCGAGATAGTCGGCGATGAGCTT
>CAWVXN010000730.1:0-1518 GCA_963933695.1 uncultured Myxococcales bacterium
CGACGAGTACGGTTTTTCGACCGCGCCCCTGGTGACCATGGGTTGCCTGCTGATGCGAGTTTGTCACCTGAATACGTGCCCAGTGGGCATCGCGACCCAGCGCGAGGATCTGAGGGAGCGCTTCGAGGGGACCCCCGAACACGTGGTTCGTTATTTCATGTTCGTGGCCGAGGAAGTTCGCGAACTGATGGCGAAGCTGGGTTATCGGACCATGAACGAGATGATTGGCCAGTCCCAGCGCTGCCAGCCCCGGACCGACATTCAGCATTGGAAAGCCAAACATATCGATCTCTCGGACCTTGTTCACCGCCCTGACCTGGATGTGGATATCTATCATACGGGCAGCCAGGACCACGGTCTGGAGAAGGCTCTCGACCATCGGCTTCTTGAGTTGGCCGCTCCGGCTCTTGAGCGCGGCGAGAAGGTGGAGATCGACCTTCCCATTGAGAACACGAATCGAACTGTAGGCACGATTTTGGGCTGCGAGGTGAGCCGGAAATACGGTCTCGAGGGCCTGCCCCATGACACGATCAATATTCATTTCTCGGGTTCAGCGGGCCAGAGTCTGGCGGCGTGGCTTCCCAAGGGCATCACGATTACGGTGGATGGCGATGCCAACGACTACGTGGGAAAGGGCTTGTCCGGGGGTAGGCTGATTTTGCGCGCGCCCGCGGGCTCAACTTTCGATCCATTTGAGAACATTATCGCGGGCAACGTGATCCTCTATGGTGCGACCGGGGGCGAGGCCTTTCTGAACGGTCTTGTGGGCGAGCGTTTTTGTGTGCGCAACAGCGGGGCCGAAGCGGTGGTGGAAGGCGTCGGCGAGCATGGCTGCGAATACATGACCGGAGGCAGGGCGATCATCCTCGGGCGAACGGGGCGAAATTTCGGCGCCGGGATGAGCGGCGGAATCGCGTACGTACTTGACGAGGCTGGTGATTTTCCGAGCCGTATCAATAATGATTTGTTGGACCTTGATCCCTTGAACGAAGAAGACGTGGAATACATCCAGCGTATGCTGCGTCGGCATTTCCAGTTGACGCGCAGCGCGCGCGCTGATGAAATTCTGCGCAAGTGGGAAAAACTTGCTCCCAAGTTCGTCAAGGTTTTTCCCCAGGAATACAAGCAGGCACTGGCCAATATGGCCCAGGAGGCGGCGACCAACGATGGGTAAGCCGACGGGGTTTCTCGACTACAAGCGCAAGGGCCTGGAGTATCGGGACAAGGACGAACGCATTGGCGACTGGAAGCAGGTCGCGGTGGACGTGGGGCCCGACGTTATCCGTGAGCAGGCCTCACGTTGTATGGACTGCGGGATTCCTTTCTGCTCCATCCCCAATAAGGGGCGTGGCGGGTGCCCGCTGGGCAATATCATTCCCGATTGGAATGACCTGATCTTTCGCGGAAAGTGGGAGGATGCCCTCGCGCGCCTGCATTCAACCAATAATTTCCCCGAATTCACGGGCAGCATCTGTCCGGCACCGTGCGAGGAAGCCTGTTGCGTCGCCTATAACGACG
>CAWVXN010000731.1:0-1513 GCA_963933695.1 uncultured Myxococcales bacterium
ACTCGGCATCTGCGATCGCGGTTTCGATTCGCTCGGCACCGTCAGCGCCAAGGAGGCTATGTGCCCAGTTGGGAAGTTCTTGCATCACCATCCTCCTGAAGCTCCGCCGCCGCTGAATCCGCCACCACCGCCTGAGAAACCGCCGAATCCGCCGCCGCCCATGCCCCCTCGGCCGCGGTGGCCTGCCATGCTCCCCATCGCCAGGAAGGGCAGGAATCCCGATCGCATGGAGAAGACGAGAAACATCATCAGTCCATAAAAAATAATCTGCCAAGGGTTCGGCTCAGCTTGGGTCCGTGAGCGTGGCGCGCGCACTTGCCCCCCGAGATAGGGGGCTAGGTCGACGTCCGGGTTAGTGATCCGGGCGATTTGGTAGACGCCCATGATGACACCGGCATTCATGTCGCCCGCGCGAAAGAGCGGCGTGATGCCTTCGTCGATAATGCGCTTGGAATAGGCATCGGTGAGGGAGCCCTCGAGGCCTTGTCCGACCTCGATACGAATCTTGCGCTCGTTCGGCGCGACGAACAGCAAGACGCCATTGTCGCCCTGCTTGCTGCCGAGCTTCCAGGCATCCGCGACCCGGATCGAGGCCTGTTCGATCGTGAGCCCCGCTAAATCGGGGACGGTCAGGACGGCGAGCTGGGTCCCGCCGATCTGCCGCAGGTGCTGCAAGGCAGATTCGAGCTGCTCGCGACTCGCCTTGGACAATATTCCAGCACGATCCGTCACGGCCGAACCCAGGGGCGGAATGTCGAATTCGGCAGCGCTCGCACTTGAGGCGAGGAGAAGGACCAGCACCAAGGCTCGAAGCCGACTGCCCACTCTATTCATCTAGAACTGGACCTCGGGCGTCTTTTCGACCGCTTTCTGCTCCGCATCGCCGAGGGCCCATTGGGCCATCTTGTCATGGTGATAGAAGAGGCTGTTCGTCAAGCTCGAGGGGGGAACACTGACCAGATTGTTGAACTGTTTGATCGATTCGATGTGTCGCTGGCGCGCGATCGTGATGCGATTCTCGGTTCCCTCAAGCTGAGCTTGAAGCTCCCGAAAGTTCCGGTCGGCCTTGAGCTCCGGATAGCGTTCGACCACAACCATCAGCCGACCCAGGGCCTGGGTAAGTCCGCCTTGAGCCTGCTGGAACTGCTGAATTTGCTCCGGCGTAGAATTCGAGGGGTCGATCGTGGCACTGGTCGCGCTGGCCCGGGCATTCACTACGGCTTCGAGGGTCTCCCGCTCGTGGCTCGCATAGCCTTTGACGGTGTTCACGAGATTGGGGATCAGGTCCGCGCGCCGTTTGTACTGATTCGTGACTTCCGCGACGCTCGCTTCCACCTGGTTGAGTGCCTTGGGGATCGACTGAACCCCGCACCCCGCGAGACTCGAGAGAAAAGCAAGGGCGATCAAAATCCCGGTGGTTCTGTGTGCGAACGAAGGCCGCATGATGTTCCCCCTGGCTGGAGCGTTGGATGAGAACCCTAGCAGGCTGTGAGGGTAGGACATTGAAGCGGGG
>CAWVXN010000732.1:0-1501 GCA_963933695.1 uncultured Myxococcales bacterium
GTTGCGAAGCAGAATTCGGAAGATGTTCAACTCGGCCAGCGCGGCGGGTAGCCCCAGATCTTCTGCAATTTTCGCGGCTTCCGCCGGCTTCAGTCTCGACACTCGTTCCTGGCCCATGACATCTCCTTCGGCTGGGGCCATGTCCCGCCCCGCTGACCCATGCTATTACAACTGGCCCGATGAGAACATGCGCCACGTTGCCGAATTAGGAGCGGAGGTCAGGCTTGGACAGCATTCGAAACTGGGTTGAGAATTCACCCTATACCCACGCCCTGGGTGTAAAACTCGACGCGGTGGCGACGAGCCCGGAGGAAACCACGGCGCGAATTTCCCTGCCCTTCCGGGAAGAAAACTCCAACCCGGGCCAGGCTCTGCACGGGGGTTGTGCGGCTTCCCTGGCGGCGGTGGGCGGGCAATGCGTCGCGCGTGCCGCCATGGGTGAGGCGTCCGGGCCCTGGCACACGGCTTCGGTCCAGGTCAACTATCTGGCGGCCGCCATCGGCGAAGACGTGACCGCCCAAGCCCGTCTGCTCCGACGTGGCAAGGATATGTGTTTCGTCGAGACCGAGGTCACCACCGCCGGCGGCAAGGCAATTGCCCATGCCACCGCCCTGGTGCGGGCACGCATGGGCGGCGAACCCGCCCAACGCTACCGGGTGACCGGTGACGACGGCGGCACCGACCCCGGTCCCATGGGACCCCACGTCTCCAAGACACCCTATATGGGTCGGCGCCAAATGCAGATTGAGCACATGGCCGACTCTCACTCCCGCATCGTCCTGCCCCTGGTCGAAGCCAACGCCGACCTCGAGGAAGGCATCCACGAGGGCGCCGTTCTCGCATTGCTGGATACCGCGGGGGCCATGGCATCCTGGGCGGAGACCGGTCCGGGTGCATTCAAGGCGTCGACGCCCTCGCTTCAGGCCCAGATACTCTGCCCGTCCCCCAAGCAGGACCTGGTCGCCTACGGCCGGGTGGTGCAACGCGACGACGCGATTTTCTGGGCCGATGCCGTGGTGGCGGGCGCCCGAGACGGCCTGGCCGTTGCCAGGGGCACGGTGATTTATCGCATCGTCACCTGAGCCGGGTGGGAATTCCCTGCCTGGGCCAGCGCAAAGTTCGCCCGGGCGTCTATCCTCAGCCCATGTCCGATGGAACAGTCCAGAAGCCCTCGACCGAGGCCATTGACGAAGTCCTCCGAACCACCCGTTCGGTGCGCAGGCGGATCGATTTTGATCGGCCGCTGGAGCCCGGGGTCATCGAGGAATGCATCGCCATTGCGACCCAAGCGCCCACGGGGATTCCCTCGGAAGCCTGGCGATTCCTGGTATTGACGGAACCCGGACCCAAGCGCGCCCTGGCCGAACTCTATCGACGTGCACTGGCGACCCTGGCCGATGCCCGGGGCGGAGACATCAAGGCCAGCCAACAGCAGCTGGCGGATCATCTAGATGCCATGCCGGCGCTCATAGTGGTGTGCGCCGAAGGGCGGCCGGCCCCG